>PAHI01000033.1 GCA_002705575.1 Fidelibacterota bacterium
CATCTGGATCCACGACTTCGGCGGCCCCCCTCCCACTTGTTCATTCATATTGGCTGCCTCATCTTTTGCTTTCTGTGCCTCACGCAGAGCCTCTACCCCCTCCCTTCTAGGTTTATCAATAAGATTGTGTTTAGAAAACGCTATAGTGAATGCTTTGTATAGAATAATTGAAACAAGTAAAATATGAACGAATGATCTAATAAACCTACGGTAATATTTACCTTTTTTTTTCTGCCGATTCCACCTACTAACGGTTGGCAGGTATTTGCGCCCTCGTAGCGAAGAGGCAACTCCGAACGGGGCGATATTGGCATCTGTAAGTGGAGACATTCTGATTATTCCGTCATATGCTATATCATAATCTCTAATAGCATCAATTAAATCCATAGCCGTCTGGCGCGGGTCGCCCCTCGCCCAGGCGCCCAGGTCCGCCGCGCCGTCGCGGCTCCAGTAATCATGTTTATCCTGATCGATGGCGCTTTTAAGATCATTGTATAATTTTTTTCGATCATCTATAGTTGTTTTACTCCACAACCAGTATACAACATCATCCTTATAGATATCTTCTTCATTTTCGATTTCTGGTATTTTCAAATAATTAACCTCAGCAATACAAATAGGACTTGCTACATATTTAAATATGCCGCTCTTATCGCCAAGGCGACCCTGTTTAATGACACGCGACGGACCGCCTTCGCGGTGATCAGATTTCATATCTCTCGCGCTTGGAACGTTACCATCACTATTTAAAGCAAATTTTGGAATCAAAGAATAAAATATATCAAATGGTGTTGCGTTATCTCCTCTCGTGCTACCAATATTATCGGCATCGGAGCCTTCTAAATTTAAACATGCGGCATTACCTATATTTTCATCTTTTCCTTTATAATTAATAACCTTAATATTGCTACAATTAGTATTTTTAATAATTTCAAATAAGTCTCTACCTGTTGCCTCTCTCTTTTCCTTAGCTCCATCGCCGAGCATATGATCCTCAGTGTACTCCAGATCAGTTAATTCATTCAATAGCCTAACCACCTCGTCGATATGTACATCATCCGGGTCCGATGTATACCCTAGATTATCATCTCTAAGATTAAAAGCACTGTTCCATCTTGGAAAAGCATAATATCTTCTACAAGGAATAACACCATATAGATAGTTAAATGATGTTTTAACTATAGATTTAATTTGCGCTAAATAAGCAAAAATTCCTAACCAATATATAGGAAAATTAGGATGAAATGTAGAGCCAAAAAGAGCTACTAAAAAACCTAAAATTAGTGGTATTTGAAAATACATAAGTATTATTAGTAAAATTGGCATAAAATATGCTTTGAACGCCTTACCTTTAGTGAAAAAATTGTTAAAAGCACTAAATGATATATTACACATTGCATAGTTTGCATAATCAAATATTTTTAATGGCCATGATTGAAGAAGTAACTTTGCTTGTATGGATAAATCACAGAATGAACACCATACTTTTAAATCCAGAGGGAAGGTCTCATCATCTATATCGTGAACATCATCATCAAGTTTAATTTTATCGCCTGCGGATAATGAATGTTTAAACAGTCCTTCAAATTTATTTCTTAACTTGTAAGCATTACTTTTATCTTCCATTTTTTGACTTTGTATATGAGAAAGATTTTCTAAGTTCCCTCCGATAATACCAATAATCAAAACTAGGAGAGAATAAGAAAGAGAATCTAGCATAAATTTTTTCCAATAATTCTCATCATTTATAAATAGATTATTAACTGGATTAAGTCTATCCGTAAATTTAAAAGTTTCGTCTTCTTCTAGATCCTCACGCCTCGCTCTTACGGATAAACCACTTTTAGCTTGTTCTGATACATCACCGGCGGAGGCACCTACAGCTCTACCTGTTCTATCGAGATCTTTATTTTTGCCGGATTTTAATCCCAGACCCGTTGAAATTTGTTCAAGAATTTTATTCATTTATATATATTATATTATTATATTATTATTACATACCGAACATTAGAGAACAGTTTCCAGAGGAAAATATTAAGACATTATATCTTTGTTCATATATTCTTAAATCGTAATTATATTCATATAGGCTTGCTGCAGGTTTGTTGTAGCCTATAGGTGTTCCTGTATCAGGATTACATATAACATTATACTGTGCATTCGTATCTATAGTAGGTGTATGAGTGGTAAATTCAAGTTCTATTTTATTAAACATACTCATATTCAGCGAACCAGTAGGTTGTAAATTAGAAATGCTTGTAGATAAAGCAAATGAATATCCGTATACACCTTCATAAGGTGTTGAAGAGAATCTTTTATATGCTTCTAAATATCTATAAACATTGGCGTTTCTTATTTCTTCTCTTTGATGACCATCCAAAATCAAACCTAATGATAGCAATATGTCCTTTTCGTTTTCAATCTTATAATCACCTGTATAATATAATCCAGTAGGTGTATAATCAGGGTTTTCTCCAGGACCCAGTTGTCTAGTTCCATATAGAAAACTCCCTTCAAGTGTAACAGGAGCAGATTTAATTCTATAAGGTTGGTAACTATATGGCCAATTAGTATAATTGCTCCATTCATTACGCAAATAGACATCGTTTCTTTGATATACAAAAGTGAAATCTGTAACCAAACCTTTTGAATTTTGTAGCCATATTTTATTTGCAGTAGATATATTATTATATGTATGTAAATAAACCTGTTTAATTAAATATTTTTGTTCATTTGTAGCGAAATTTACTCTTTCGTCTTCAGAAAGGAAACAATAATTAGCAATTATATGTATATCAGCATTCCAAGTAACATTCTTGTTGGTATAATTAAGTTCGACATTAGGGGGTGTTTGAATAAAATGATAAAATTGGTCCTGAGATCTATTGAAGTTTGGAGCACCATATGGATATCCATTAGTGGAATCTAAAACATCTCTTATAACAAACCATTCTTTAATAGGTCTAAATGTAACATGTATATATAATTCATTATATTGCAGAGATACAAGTGGAAAGGCTTGTTTATATGAAACAGTCCACCAAAAATTTAAGGGTATTAATAATTGTTCTCCTCTAATGGAGGGTTCGGCACCATCGCTATTACTTGTATAAACAGCATTAGGATAAGACTTACCACCTCTTCCAGGATCATAAAACTTTCTATCATTACCGGTCATAGTGTTAAATGTTCCTGTTTTACCATAACCATTTTTATTATAATTAACTAAAAAGAATTCGCCAGGTATATTACATAATGTTGTACCACCAACGGTAACACTCACCTCTTTAATAATTTGAGCACCGAGATTTTTGATCCACTTAAATTCATATGGAACCCATTCACCACTAGAGTCTTGTGTTTCTTTTGGTGGATATATAGGACTCCATATATCAGGTAAATTAATAGATAAATATGTCTCCATTAAAAGATCAGCATATCTTTTAACTTTAAAGGAATATTTAGTTTCTTCTGTAGTGTGTAAAACTTTCTGTCCCTCAAAATCAAGCCTAAATTTTTGCAATCCAAAATTGGTGTGAGTTTTAAAAGTAGATGTGAAAAATGTTTTATCAGGATTACCATGAACTACAACATTTTGATCACCTACTGCTACTAAATTTAATAATCCACCTGCCATTAATATAATATAGTTATATTACTTTTAAAATAAATTATTGCAAATATATAATAATGGACTTTATATTTACAATAATATTGGCATTTGTAGTAGTTATAACAATATATACAATTATCAAGGTTAAAAATAAATTGGCCATGAAAGATATAGATTGTAAAAAGAGTATGCTTGGAAATAAAGATTATAGATTAGCTGAAGCAAAGTTTCTAGAGAACAGTACATTAAAAGATTATTTTGTCATGACAGCATACAATTGTTGTTCGGTAAAAGAGGATTGGGTAGATCTATGTGCATTATCACACTGTATAAACGCTGGATGTAGATGTTTAGATTTTGAAATTTTTGAACATGATGGTATGGCAGTTGTAGGAACTACATCTATGAAGAATGGTAATAGAAGAGATAGTTATAATTATATAAAATTAAGTAATATTTTATCTAAAATTCTAGAAGAAGGGTTTTCATTAAAATATACAAATTTATATAAAGATCCTTTAATAGTTAATTTAAGAATAAAGACAATATCAGAAGATTTTTATAACAAAGTAGATGATGTAATTAAAAAGAGTAAAGTAAATAATAGTAATCGATATTTGGAAGAATTAAAAAATCAAGAGCTGCTTGATACAGATATAAAAAATCTAAAAAAAAAAATAATATATATGACTAGTGATATTAATTATGATATTTTAAATGGTTCAAGTTTAGGTGATTCTATAAATTTAACAGGTGAAAGAGCATCATCAACTTTAATAAGTAGTTGTGGGTCAAATAATATATCATTAAATAGTTCTAGTTCTTTATTTCAAGTAAACAATACAAATTTAATGGATCGTGAGGAAAGTATAAATGATTTGAAGGATGCATCTATGGATAATTATTTAAAAATATCTATACCTGATGATATAAAAATCAATCCTAATTATTGTTATCATAAGAAAGCCAAGATTAATTTTATAGGAATGTCGTTTAGAGAAAAAATTCCAAAAGATTATTCATTAAATCCTTGGGTGAATACAAAGAGTGATTATAAAGATGACTTATTGAAGTTAGAGAAGTTAGGTAATTTAAATAATTACATCCAATGGTTTAATAATAATAATAGTGCATTTATAAATATAGATGAGGATAAACATAGCAAATTTACAGATGATTATACAAATTCTTGCGATTCGAATGTAATGTTTGAGCATAGCGTCACGATAGTAAATAAAGAAGATAACACTAAAACAAAGATTAGAAAATATTGGTATAACAACATAATGGGTAAATTAATCTAAATATATAATATATATATATGAGTAATTTAGAAGAATTAGAATTAAAAATTCTAAGAAATGCTGTAGATTTGGCTGAAGAGCGTCAGAAAAAAAGAGCAGTCAAAGGTCCAGAAATAGAACACATAATTAGCATAGTAGAAGAATTTCTTAGAAGAAAAAAGTTAATATGTTATGGAGGTACTGCGATTAATAATATTTTACCAGAACAAGATCAGTTTTACAATAAGGATTTAGAAATTCCAGATTATGATTTTTTCTCTCCTAATGCGTTAGATGATGCTAAAGAATTGGCAGATATATATGCAAAAGAATTTGATGATGTAGAAGCCAAAGCGGGCGTGCATTATGGAACATATAAGGTGTTTGTTAATTATATTCCGGTAGCAGATATAACATACTTGAATAAAGAACTATATAAAGCGGTTACAAAAGAAAGTATAAGTGTTGGTGGTATATTATATGCTCCACCCAATTATTTAAGAATGGCCATGTATTTGGAGTTATCCAGACCAGAAGGTGATATTAGTCGTTGGGAGAAAGTTTTAAAAAGATTAATATTATTAAATCAGAATTATCCATTACATGGTGTAGATTGTTTGAATATGAATTTTCAAAGAGGATTTGAATTAGAAAATAAAGAAAAAGAATTAGATATATTCAATATAGTTAGAGATACATTGATAGGACAAGGTGTAGTATTTTTTGGATCGTTAGCACATGGTATATATTCAACATATATGCCAAAAAAAGAAGGTAAAAGAATAATTCAAAAAAATCCAGATTTTGATGTCATGGCCTTGAAGCCGCATTTTACAGCTACAGTATTAAAAGAAAGATTAGAATATAATGGATATAGAAGTATATCTATAATAAAAAGAGAACGCATTGGAGAAGTTATTGCAGCACATTATGAAGTAAGATTTGGTAGGGATACAATATGTTTTATTTATGAACCATTAGCATGTCATAGTTATAATGTGGTTGAGATAGATAAAAAAAAAGTTAGGGTAGCTACAATTGACAGTATGTTGAGCTTTTATTTGGCTTTTATTTATGCTAATAGACCATATTATGATAAAAATCGTATATTATGTATGGCAGAATTTCTTTTTAAAGTTCAACAAAGAAATAGATTACAACAGAAAGGTGTATTACGAAGATTCAGTATAAATTGTTATGGTAGTCAGTCTACACTAGAAGATATACGAGAAGAAAAAACTAAAAAGTATAATGAATTGATGAATAATAAAAAAACAAAAGAATATGAAGAATGGTTTTTAAGATATATTCCGAATGAGAATAAAGGTAAAGGTAAATCGAAAGATAAAAAACCAAAGGATAAAAAACCAAATGATGCAAAGCAAAAAGATGAAAAGCCGAAAGATGAAAACCCGAAAGATGAAAAGTTGAAAAAGAAAAGGACACAAAAAAAAAATGTTAAAAGTAAAAGTAAAAGTAAAAGTAAAAAAGAAAAAAAAGAGATAGTTAAAGATTTATTTATGTTAAATCAAAAAAAGAATGATAGTTTTAAAATTCCTCTATATTAAATATATAATGTATTCTAGATTTAATATAGTTATTTTTCTAATAATAATGTTATTAGTGATAAGTCATAAAAAATTTTCAAATAAAGATGGGTTTTTAGACTCATATCATAGATGTATAAATCAAGGTTATAGTAATAATTTTTGTTTAAATGAACCGGTTTAATTAAGAAATTTTATTGAGGAAATTGTCTGAACATTTTGTTATGATGTAAAAGACAAATCCAAATAATACACTTTTAGTTATAATTCCATAAAATTTTAGGTTACCAGACTCGTCGAATAATTTTGGCATAAACTTAGACAATTTTAAATTAAAAAAGGGTAATTGAAATAAAAAGAATAAAATAATAATGATTAAAGTAATTTGAAATTCTTCAAACAACTTATTGATTAAACTATCATCATTTATTCGTTTATTAGTATTTGCAATGATATTTTCTTCAGAATCATGCAATTTAATATAATCAGGTTGTTTATTTTCTTCAATATAATTTACCTTAATATTAGGATCTATAGTAATATTGTTAGTATTTCTAGGTATATCACGAGAGGGTAATTGAGTAGCACCTGTTTCTGCGGCTTTATTAATATTTTTAACAAAATCCATTTGATTATCTGAACTAAACAGATTAGGTTGTTGTGAATGTTGTAAATTTTCAGTAGTATTAACAGGCACTTGTAATACATGTTCTTTATCTTCTGTATTTAGTACTATATTTTGGGGCATTTCATTAACGAGTGGTAATTGATTAATGTTTGTTGTATCACTCATATAGTATAATAAATGAAATCATATGAGTAATATTTACGCAAAGATTCTAAATTTTATAACTAATTATTTTAGGTTCTTCGTCAATAACTCTTTCTATAGATTCTATTGTATATGGTTTTTTTACTAAAGTATATGTTTCATTGTCTTCATCATGCTCGTGTGCATAATATTTATATTTAAGATTGGTAATAAAAACAACTAAAGGTTTAATATTTTTAATATTGATTTCAACTGCATCTTTAATGTATTGAATATCTTGAGTTTCAATAAATTTTTCAATATTTTCTTTAATTAAATTTAAATTTTTAGTTAATGATTGGTTAGTTAATTTGATATTTTCAGTAGTTTCTTTTTTTTCAATTAAATAACTTAATGCTGAAGTATATTCTTCTAGGGTGTCTGATATAGTATTTTTATACTCGTTAAACTTAGTAATAGAATCTTCTTCATTTACAAAACCAAATAAGAAATTTAATTTAGTTTGTATAACATTAAATTTATCGTTTTCTATTTCATTTTGCCAATAATCAGCGGCTTTGATTTCAGTCATAATTGATCCTCTTTGTATCTTAATATCTAGTCCACAAGGGGTTACGCTATCACCACATTTAGCAGTAAGAATTCTATTAGTATTGCTAAATATAGTACCTACATTACGCTTACATTTAACACATTTAGGTTTAATGGCTTTTATAAGTTTTTTTTTTTTAATGATTGATAAATATTCATTATCTCTAATATTTTTGACAGTTTTTTTATATTTTTTTTCATAATCAGATTTAAGTTTATAATACTTATCCATAGATTTAATAATATCCTCGGTAAATATAACTTTTTGTGGTGGAGATAATTCAGGTATAGCTTGTGGAATAATAGGTGTAGGTTTAATTGTTTTTCTTAGTTCATCATTTTTAATTTGTTGAAAGTGTAATTCACTTTTAGTTTCCATACTTATATTTATATATTATTTTTTTCATTTAAATAATAATATTCATTTTCGAAATCAGGAAGATTGGTTATAATTTCTTGTCTATATTTTTGTTTTTGAATATCTATCGATTTAATTTTATTAAGTATATAGGTTCTTTCTTTTTCTTGTTTTTGATTTTTTTCTTCGGGCGTCATTTTACCTTTATATTTATATCTTAATGTAACTAAAACAATAATTACAAATATAATTAATAATATTAAATTATATAACTTGTTGTAATATATTAATTTTTTGTTATGACAATTTTCGAGAGTTTTTGTAAAAAAATATTTAGCTCCACTTTCAACGAGTTTTGGATTTTGCATAATATTATTATAAATTGATAACTTTTTTTATAATAATAATTAAACTAAAAATGGTACAAACACGAAGTATGATAAAAAGAGAAAAATTTAATAATTTAATTAATTTGTTA
>PAHI01000034.1 GCA_002705575.1 Fidelibacterota bacterium
TCAAAAGTAAAATCTAAGTATGATATCGTTTTAATCGACACTCCTCCAATGATTGCAGTTACAGATGCTTTGATTTTATCAAATTTAGCAGATTGTTTTATTCTTGTATGCAGAAGTAATATGACTCAAAAAGGTGCTTTAGATCGTGCGATAAAAAGCTTGAATCAAATAGGAGGTAAATTTTCTGGTGTTGTCCTCAATGCTATAAAAAATGATAGAGTACATGGGAGTGGGTATTATTACAGCTACTATCAGTATTACTATGGAGAATCAGATAAATAAAATCTATGAATCATAATATCTGTATTATAGGCTTAGGTTACGTTGGGTTACCTTTAGCTATAGAGTTTGGCAAAAAGTACAAAACTATTGGATTTGATATTAATTCAGAAAGGATTCAAGAATTAAAAAGTAATATAGATTTAACTGGAGAAGTGTCTGAAAAAGAATTAAGAAAAACCAATATTTTATTTGTTTCTAGTAAAGAAGAAATATCAAATTCTAATACATATATAGTTACTGTACCTACTCCTATAAATAAAAAAAAAGAGCCAAATTTAAATCCACTTAAAAAAGCTTCAGAACTAGTTGGAGAGTTAATTAATAAAGATGATTTAGTTATTTTTGAGTCTACAGTTTATCCTGGCTGTACTTTAGAAGTATGTGTTCCTATTATTGAAAGTGTATCTGGCTTCAAACTGAATGAAGATTTTATTTGTGGCTATAGCCCAGAAAGAATTAATCCTGGAGATAAAGAAAAAACATTAACAAAAATTGATAAAATTATAAGTGGTTCGAACCTTTTAGCGAAAGAAATGGTAGATAATTTATACACAAGTATTTTAAAAGATGCAAAAACATTTCCAGCAAGTTCTATTATGGTTGCTGAGGCTGCTAAAGTTATAGAGAATGCTCAACGAGATTTAAATATTGCATTTGTGAATGAGCTAGCTATTATTTTTGAAAAAATGAATCTTAATACAAATGAAGTATTAGATGCTGCTTCGAGTAAATGGAATTTTTTACCTTTCAGACCGGGTCTTGTAGGAGGACACTGTATAGGAGTTGACCCGTACTATCTAACTTATAAATCTGAAAGTTTAGGCTATTCTCCCCAATTTATTTTATCTGGTCGAAAGCTGAATGATAATATGGGTAAATATATCGCTAAAAGAGTTTTTAAATTGATGGATGATAAAAACATAGAGCTTGAAGGTTCTAACATATTAGTTCTTGGAATTACATTTAAAGAGAATTGTCCTGATGTTAGAAATACAAAAGTTATTGATATTATTAATGAATTTAAAAATAAGAAAGTTAATGTGGATGTTTATGACCCTTATGCTGATAGTAATAAAACTTACCATGAGTACGGTGTGCAAAAAATTGATAATTATAAATCAAAAAAATATAATGTAGTTGTTTTAGCTGTAGCGCATGATGATTTTCAGAAAATTGATTTAGCTGATATAACACATAGTGATTCTATAATTTTTGATGTTAAAAACTTCTTTCCTAATAATAAAGACAGGGTGATTCATCGACTTTAAAATGACAAAAAGTTATAAAATTTTGGTTACTGGAGGAGCTGGGTTTATTGGTTCAAATTTATGCGAGAAGCTTTTAAAAAATAAAAACAAAGTTATATGTTTTGATAACTTTTCTACAGGAAGCATTGAGAATATTAGTCCATTTATTAAAAATGAGAATTTCAAATTATATAAAGGTGATATACGAAATTATAGTGATTGTGAAAAAGTAGTAAAAGGCGTTGATTTTGTTTTTCATCAAGCTGCTTTAGGCTCAGTTCCCAGATCAATTAAAAATCCAATAGATTCATCAGATGTAAATATAGGAGGATTCAATAATATATTATTTGCGGCGATAAATGAAGGCGTTAGGAGGTTTATTTATGCAGGTTCATCATCAACTTATGGTGATTCTACTGTCATTCCTAAAAAAGAAGGAAAGATTGGCAATCCATTATCTCCATACGCTATAACTAAATATACAAATGAGCTTTTTGCTGATAATTTTTCTAAAATATACAATATTAAAGTTATAGGATTGCGTTATTTTAATGTTTTTGGTAAAAACCAAAATCCTGATGGAGCTTATGCTGCAGTTATTCCAAAATTTATAATGCAATTAATAAATCATGAATCACCAACAATTAATGGAAATGGAACTTTTAGTCGTGATTTTACCTATATTGATAATGTTGTGCAGGCGAATATTTTAGCAATGATTACAGATGATAGTAAGATATTTGAAAACGGAAAATCGCATGAAGTATTTAATATTGCTCTAGGTGAAAGAACCAATCTTAATGAACTGTTTGAGATATTAAAAGAAAATTTATCAAGATTTGATAAATCTATTTTAAAGATAAATCCTCATTATGGTGTTGAAAGAAAAGGAGATGTCCCTCACTCTTTGGCATGTATAGACAAAGCAAAAAATATTTTAAATTATAATCCAAAATATAATGTGCGGGCTGGAATTAAAAAATCATGCAAATGGTACTGGAATAATTTAAAAGATATTATCGAATTAAATAAAAGGCAATCGTGAATTGTAAAAAAGGAAAAATCATTTATATAGCAGGTTACGGCAGAAGTGGAACAACCTTGTTAGATGTTGTGCTTGGTAATTCGAAGAATTGTATAGGCGCAGGTGAAATATCAAATTTTTACATAGATTTAACAGATCATCAAAATTATGTTTTTGATAAGAAAAGACAGGATTTTTGGAATAGTGTTGAAGAAATTGTAAGCAAAAAATTAGAACAAGTCATAGAAAATAATAATCTTAAAGTAGTGCAAATTCAAATGGAGTCTAATCTAGGTATTATACTGCAAGCCATAAAAAAGTATAGCAAGGAACAATATTTAAAAATTCAGAATATTTTGTTTGATACAATAAAATTTGTTTCTAAGTGCGAAGTGGTAGTTGATTCTTCAAAAACTTCTAGAATGACTATTTGGCGTCCCTTAATGCTTTCAAAATTAGATGGCTATGAGATTAGAATAATACATGTTGTGCGAGACGGGAGGTCAGTTTTATCATCTCAGTTGAAAGGTGATAATAGAAAGATGATGGAAAAAAAAGAAAATCAAAAACTATCATGGCCTTTTTTGAGAACAGTAGTTGGCTGGTCAACAGCTAATTTTTCCGCAATATTTTATAAATTTTTTTTTAAAGAAAAGTTTCACTTAATTTTTTATGAAGATTTGATTTCAAATCCCAATCTTGAATTGAAAAAATTGCAAAAATTTACTGAGCTTGATTTATCAGACACAATTCAGAAGTTAGATAAAGAAAAGCCTATTTTTGGTGAATACCAGTTTAGAGGCAATAGATTGCTAAGAAAACCTATATGTGGTATTAAGAATAATTCTAGGAAAGAGTTAAATTTATTTTATGAATTATTTTATTGGGCTTTATGTGGTGTTTTGCATTTATTTTTATATAGAGTATTAAGAAAAAAACAAGTATTTAAATATTAATCAATGTTAGTAAATAAGGTTTTTAATAATGTAATATTTCAGTCAATTACATTTGGTATAAGAGCAATATCAGATTTTATAGTAATAGTTCTAATTGGAAAAATGGCTGGGATTAGCAATTTAGGTATTTATTCTTTTGCTATTTCTTTTAGCTTAGTATCACGGCTAATGTTAGACTTAGGTTTTGGAATGTATCTAGTTAGAGAAATATCTAAAAATAAAGAATCAGTAAATAAGTATATTGTAAATACTCTTTGTATTTTACTAATTGCTGGTCCCTTATTACTTATTATTACATCTGTTACTGCATATTTAACTATATCAGATCCACTAAAAATAAATGCGGTAATTTTATGTGTTTTAGGTGTTTTTTTTATTTCAATTTCTGCAACATTTCAAACCTCATTTATTGCATTTCAAAAAATGCAATATCAAACATTTGTTGTTTTTTTTCAAGAAAGCTTATTTTTATCAGGCGTTTTCTTAGCTCTGTATTTAAATTTCCAGTTTTTGTACATATTTTATATATATCTTATATCTAGGTTGGTTTCAATGATTATTGCAGGGACTATTTATAATTATAAAATCAAAAAGTTCATATTATTTTTTGAAAAAAAAGCAATCTTTGTTTTATTGAGAGAGGTTTCTCCATTTATAATAAATTTAGTATTTACAGCTATTTGTGCAAGATGTTCGATAATTTTCATATCATATGCTTTAGGTGATGAATCTGTGGGTTTATTTGAAGTAGGTGTTGCTTTGACTTTGAAAGGTGTCATTATTTCTCAGATAGTTAGCAAATCTTTTTTCCCTAAATTAGCTGAACTATATAGAAAATCTAATATAATAGATTTTGAAAAACTTTGCCAAAAAGTGTTGAGAATTCTAATTATAATTTCTATGCCTGTTTCTATTTTTTTATTTTTTTACTCAACTGAAATTGTAACGCTTTTTTTTGGATATGAAAATTTCAATAAAAGTATAATCTTGGTTAAGATAATGAGTGTCGCATTATTTTTTAAATTACTTGGTATTGGAATAGCTGATATTTTAACTGTTTCAGATAATCAAAAATTTAGAACTATATCAGTTGGTTTTGGAGCAATAATAAATTTACTTTTTTTATACTTTTTGATACCATTGTTAGGTATAAAGGGTGGAGCTGTAAGTATGCTTGCAACTGAGTTTACTATATTTTCTTGTTTCCTTTTTTTCTCCGCCTATAAAATTAAAATTTTCTTTTTAAAGAATCTTTTATTTGGATTTTTTAGTATTGCTCCTTCATTAATGATATTGTGTTTTTTAGATATTAAGCCTTTATTTAGTATAATACTTTTTATATTATCTTATGGGATTATGCTAATTATAGCAAAAAGTAATAATATTAAAATTATTAACAATTAAATTTTCAGGTGATATTTAGAATGAGATTAGAATATTTTTTATGGATGATATATTTAATTGTTTTTCCGTTTTATTATTTTAGTCAAGGTAACCCTCAATTTTCAGATTTTTTTGCTGTCTTTCTTTTTATATTAAGTTTTAATATTATTTTAACCCAGATTAATAAAGAGAATTATATAAATGTATTATTTGTTTTTGTGATCTATACATTTTTTATTAACAGTATATGGTTTATGATAACAGGTGAGCTGAATAATATGAGGTTCCCTTTATATTATATATATAGTTTTATGTTTATTTTGTTTTTAAATGCTAAAAAACATGATTATAAATTTTGGAACACAACTTATAATTCTTTAAGCGTATCAATTATTATTCAAATATTAATTTATTTATTCTATTTTGTTGGTATAAGCATCAGAACTAAACTTTTTTTTAATAATCCTAATCAACTGGCTCTTTGGGGAATATGTTTATTAATCCTTTTTTATATAATGTCAAAAATATTGAATAAAAGCTTCAGAGAGACTACGTTTTATATGTTTTTGATTTCAGTGTTAATAATGATATCTAATTCGATGGCAGGAATTGGAGCTATGGTGCTTTTTTGGTTGTTTTATTTTATAAATAATAAAGTTTCAGTTTTTAAGTATGTCATTTTATTATTTATGGTGTTATTTTTTTGTTATAGTTATACAGATTTTGTTTTTAGAGATATATATTTAATTGAAAATATTTATACTAGAATTGAAACAGATAATCAAAATGACAATACTTTTTCAGGTCGGGGCCTAGATAGGATATTTAACGATTACAGGTATCTAATTTTTGGTGCAGGAGAAGGCAGATCTAAAGATTTTAATTCGATTTATAAAGGAGAAATTCATTCTACTCTTCCAGCAATTCTTTTTTCTTATGGTTTTATAGGATTTCTGATATATATATATTCAATTTATATAATTTTAAAATCAAAAAATAAAGAAGCTATAGGTCTTTTCTTAGTTCTCTTTGTTTTCTCATTTGCTCATATGAATCTTAGGATTCCGTTATTTTGGGTATCACTTTTTACTATTTACTTATTAAGTAAATATAATCTAGGCAAGACATAGAAATGTGTGGAATTAATGGCTATATAAGCAGAAATAAAAATGAAGATTTGAATCATAAAATTCATTTGATGAATGATTTGATTATACATAGGGGCCCTGATCATACGGGTTGTTTTATAGATTTTAATAAGGATTATCAAATTGGATTAGGAATGACAAGACTTTCTATTATTGATCTGAAAAATGGATCACAACCTATGTATTCTTCTGATAAAAGTGTAGTAATTGTTTTAAATGGAGAAATATATAATTATAAAATATTGAAAAAGAGTCTTAAAGAAAAAGGTGTAAATTTTAAAACAGAAAGTGATACAGAAGTTGTTTTGCAAATGTATTTAAAGTATGGAGTAAAATCGTTTCGAGAGTTAGATGGCATGTTTTCTTTTTCTATTTATGACAAAAATATAGATAAAGTATTTATTGCGAGAGATTATTTTGGTGAAAAACCTTTATATTACCATCTAGATAAGAATGTATTTGTCTGGGGGTCAGAGTTAAAGTCAATTGTTAGAGCTCTTGAAAGTAAGCCAAAAATAAGTTACGAAGGCATGTCTATTTATTTTCAGTTAACCTATATTCCAGCACCTTTTTCAATATATGAAAACATATACAAGCTTGAACCAAATCAATTTATAGAATTTGATTGTTCTTCATCAAATTTAAAGTTAAATAAAATTAATAATAATATAGAAAATAAATCAAAAATCTCTTTTAAGCAAGCAAAGAGACTTACTTATGATCTAGTTATGGATAGCGTCATTTCTCGTTCAGTTTCAGATGTTCCTATCGGCACATTTCTATCAGGGGGAGTTGATTCATCAATTGTATCTTTATGTCTTTCAAGAAGTTCATCCAAGCCTATAAATACTTTTTCAGTTGGTTTTAAGAAGAACACTTTTGATGAAACGGACAAATCTAGAGTGATTTCTAAGTTAATAAATAGCAATCATCATGAGTTTGTAATAGAGAGTCGTGATTTTGAAAATAGTTTTAGTGAAATTCTTTTAAATTTTGATGAGCCGTTTGGAGACTCTTCAGCTCTTCCTACTTTTTTAGTTTCAAAATTAACAAAGGGACATGTTAAAGTTATTTTAACTGGTGATGGAGGAGATGAAGTTTTTGGAGGTTACAACAAATATTATATTGGTAAAATCAATCAATTTTATACTAAAATAATTCCAAGCACAGTTCATAATGTTGTTTTAGGTCTATTAATGAAGTCTCTTAATTTGAAGCAAGATAGTAGGAGAAATATTTTCAGAATCAAGCGATTTTTAAATGCAGTAGATTATGATGATGACTTTTACTATAAAATAATTTCATTAGGCTTTCAAAAAATGGAGCTAAAGAAAATAATTGAAAAAAAATGTTTAAGATTAAATTCTATGTCATTCTTTAAAAAGAATCAAAAAGCTCAAACTCTAAAAGAATTTAGAAGTATAGATAAACAGATTTCATTAGAAGGTGATATGTTGGTTAAAGTTGATCGTACAAGTATGTTGAACTCAATTGAATGTAGGAGTCCTTTTTTAAATAAAAGAATTTGGGATTTTACAAATAGCTTGCCAGATAAGTTTTTGATTAAAGGATTTAATAAAAAATATTTATTAAAAGAGGCATTTAAAGATTTTTTTCCTAAAGGGTTTTTAAATAAATCAAAGAAAGGTTTTGGAGTTCCAGTTGGAGATTGGATGAGGGGACTTTTAAAGAAAGAGTTAATTTCTTATATCGATCCAATTTTTTTAAAAAATCAAGGAATTTTTAGTCAGGAAAATATATCTAAAATTGTTTTAGATCATATTAATGGAAAAACAGATAACACTTTTAGAGTATGGGCATTTTTTTGTTTTCAGAAGTGGTATAAACAAACTTACCTGAAATTATAAAATAAATATATGAGAAAAAATAAAATAATTAGAGTCACCACAGTTCCAGTTTCACTCTCTAAGCTTCTAGAAGGTCAGTTGTCATTTATTAATAGGTATTATCAAGTTATAGCAATTTCATCAGGAGGAGATATACTAGACACTTTAGCGAAAACAGAAAAAATTAAAGCTTATTCTGTAGATATGACAAGAAAAATAACCCCCTTAAAGGATTTGAAGAGTCTATTTAGAATTTATAGGATTTTTAAAAAAGAAAAGCCTCTAATTGTTCATAGTCATACGCCAAAAGCTGGAACCTTATCTATGATAGCAGCAAAATTAGCTGGAATAAAAATTCGTATGCATACTGTTGCAGGTCTACCTCTATTAGAAAAGGAGGGTTTTAAAAGAAAAGTTTTAAATTTAGTTGAAAAAATCACATACTATTGCGCCACAAATGTTTATCCTAATTCTTTAAATATGGTAAAAATCATTACTGATCAAAAATTCTGTAAAAATAGTAAGTTAAAAGTAATTGCTAATGGTAGTAGCAACGGTATTGATTTAGAATATTTTGATTCAACTTTATTTAACTCTAAAGAAACTTTAGTTACTAGAGATGCTGTAGGTGTTAAAAAGGATGACTTTGTATTTATATTTATTGGAAGATTGGTTAGAGATAAGGGTTTAAATGAATTAATAGATGCATTTAATAATATTAATAAAGAATATAATAATGTTAAATTATTGTTACTAGGTAGAGAGGAATCAGATTTAGACCCTATTAGTAGCAAGTCATTGGAAACTATAAATTCGAATAAACATATTATACATTTAGGTTATAAAAAAGATGTGAGGCCATATCTTAATATTTCAAATGTTTTGGTTTTTCCGAGTTATAGAGAAGGCTTTCCAAATACTGTAATGCAAGCTTGTGCGATGAATTTACCTTCGATTGTCACAGATATTAATGGATGTAATGAAATTATTAAGAATAATTATAATGGTGTAATAATTCCTCCAAAGGATAAAGACTCTTTATACTTAGCTATGAAGAAAATTATAAATGATCCTAAGTCTGTTTTAAAAGAATTTTCAAAAAATTCACGATCTAGGATGAAGAAGTATGATCGTAAAATTGTTTGGAATGAGTTGCTTTCTGAGTATAAGAAATTGGAGAAAGAGATAGGTGATATTTTATAATAAATATTTAAAAAGGTTTTTAGATTGTATTTTTGCTAGCTTAGGCATATTATTACTTAGTCCTTTAATATTATGTATTTCTTTTTTGATTAAGATTAAATTGGGCTCACCTATTCTATTTGTACAAAAAAGACCAGGAATTAATGGTGTCTGTTTTAATTTATATAAATTTCATTCAATGAAAAATAATAATAGTAATAAAAAAGATTATCATTCTAATGAACAAAGGTTGACAAAATTTGGAAGCAAGCTTAGGAAATTGAGTCTAGATGAATTACCAACATTAATAAATGTTATAAAAGGCGATATGAGTGTTGTTGGGCCTAGGCCGTTAAGATTAAGATATTTACCTTATTTTAATAGTAAGCAAAAGATTAGATTTAATATTAGACCTGGAATAACTGGGTATGCGCAGGTTAATGGACGCAGTAACATTGATTGGAATCAAAAGTTAGAGTTTGATTGCTATTATGTTGAAAATCAGTCTCTATACTTAGATATCAAAATAGTAATAAAAACTTTTTTTCAAGTAATTATAGCAAAAGATGTGAGGCCTAGAGAGTCTAATTTTGAGGTTCCATTTGATGAATATATTTTAAATAAAAAAAATGACAGTAAATAGAAAAGATCAAGATTTTAAAGGTAGCTTATCTAAGTCAAAAGATTTTGAGGATATCATTTCAGATATTAATAAATATTTGTATGATTCTTATCAGAAAAGAATAAAGAAAAGTAATTTAATTGATTTTCCTGTAATTCATATTATTGGGGCACCAAGGTCAGGTACTACGTTATTACATCAATTTTTAACTTCTTCATTTGATATTGGCTATATCAATAATTTGATTGCAGCATTTTGGAAGGTTCCTGTTTATGGGATTGAATTAAGTAAAAAGTTATTAAATCAACCTGGGTATTCTAGTAGTTATAAAAGCAAATTTGGAAGAACTGAAAATATTAACGAACCTCATGAGTTTGGTTATTTTTGGAGTTACTGGTTAAATTATAAGGATTTCATACAAAAAAATAAAGATCACGAAAAAACTATAGATTGGCACAATTTATCCCAAACCATTAATAATATGTCAAATTCTTTTAATAAACCAATTGCTTTTAAATCGTTTCTTATGGGTTTTCATTCTAAAAAAATGTACAATGTAATGCCTAATTCTATATTCATTTTCATTAAAAGAGATTTGATTAGTAATGTTAATTCTGTATTGGACTTTAGGCAAAAAGCTTTGGGTTCTGAAGAAAGGTGGGGATCTATAAAGCCTAAGGAGTACAAACAATTTGATTTATTTAATAAATATGAGCAAGTTGTTTCTCAAATAGAATTATTAAATTTTGCATATGAAAAGCAATTAGATGGAATTCCAGATTCAAATAAATTTTTTATTGATTATAAAGATTTATGCCTCAAACCTAATAGTTTTATAGATGATTTAAATATTTTGTTTAGTAATTATGATACATTAAATGTCAAATCTTCTTTACCTGAAGGATTGAATTTTAATTATCGATATGATGATTCTAACGAAATTGAAATTTTAAATGCAAAAAAAAATGTTTATAAGAAATTTAATATTAATAATAGTTGAAATATGCTAAAAGTCATTGATAGTAAAATTAGTTGGGATAAAGAATTGGATGATATATTCCATGACGTATATCATACTTATGATTATCATAATATTAGTTGTAGATCTAAAGATTATCCTGTTTTGTTAAAATATCAGAATTTAAAAACAACTATACTTTTCCCATTAATTATTAGAAAAATTGATAATACAAATTATTCTGACATTACTTCTTCATATGGATATCCAGGCCCACTATGTTCAAGTAAAAAAGTTACAAAAGAAGAGGCGTTAGATTTTAGTAGTCAATTAAAAACTTTTTTTAAGGATTTCAATATAATTTCAGTTTTTTCTAGATTAAACCCAATTATTGATAATAGCGATGTCTTATCTCAAATAGGGAGTATTGAAAGTTTAAATCAGACTGTTGTAATTGATTTAAATTTAGGATTAGAGCAACAGAGGAGTCAATATAGGAAGTCTAATAAAAGTGAGATAAATCAGCTGAGAAGAAAAGGATATGAGGTTCACAAAGCAAATTCAGACGAAGAGATTGATTTGTTTGTTCAAATTTATAATGAGAATATGGATAGGCTAGGAGCATCAAAAGAATATTATTTTAATAGGGATTATTTTTTGAGGCTTTTAGAAAGTAAAAGTTTTCAAACTGAGATTCTTATTGCAAAAAATGGAAATGTTGTAACTTCAGGAGCAATTTTTATGATTTGTGATAAAATTATGAATTATCATTTATCGGGTACTTCAAAAAAATACTTAAACGACCATCCTATGAAGTTGATAATTGATGATGCTAGACTATTGGGTAATAACTTAAATTTAAGTGCTTTGCATTTAGGTGGAGGAAATGATAGCTTATTTTTATTTAAATCAGGCTTTTCTGAATCAAGATTAACTTTTAAGATTTGGAAACACATTGTAGATAAAAAGATATATAATCAGCTTTCAAAAAATAGTAAAAATAAAAACAAAGGTTTTTTCCCAGAATATAGGAGTTAGAAATGAGAAAAAGGATTTGGTTATCTTCGCCTCATATTGGAGAACAAGAGCAAAAATATGTGCAGGAGGCGTTTAGCTCAAATTGGATAGCACCGTTAGGTCCAAATGTGGATAATTTTGAAAAAGATATAATTAAATATACAGGTGTTAAGTTCGCTTCTGCGTTATCATCAGGAACATCAGCAATCCATCTAGCTTTAATTTTAATGGGCGTTAAAAGACACGATGAGGTTATTTGTTCAACTTTTACATTTTCTGCATCAGTTAATCCAATATGTTATTTAGGCGCAACTCCTATACTCGTAGACTCTGAAAGTAATACATGGAATATGTGTCCATATTTACTTGAAGAATCTATTAAGGATAGAATTAGTAAAGGTAAAAAGCCTAAAGCTATTATTATTGTTCATTTATATGGTATGCCTGCTAATATGAATAAAATTTTATCAATATCAGATAAGTACAATATACCTGTTATAGAAGATGCCGCAGAATCTTTAGGTTCTACGTATAACAAAAAACATACTGGTAGCATGGGTGAAATTGGAGTTTATTCATTTAATGGAAATAAAATCATCACTACTTCAGGTGGAGGAATGCTTGTTTCAAACAATGAGGATTATTGTAAGAAATCTACTCATCTTGCAACGCAAGCTCGTGAGAATTATCCTCATTATGAACATAAAGAAGTTGGTTATAATTACAGGATGAGTAACGTGTTGGCAGGTATAGGTAGAGGACAGATAGAGGTTTTAAATCAAAGGATTGAATCTAGGCGAAACAATCATGAGTTTTATAGAAAAAAAATAAGTGAGTATGGGATATCCTTTTTAGATGAACCTTTAGGTTATTTTTCAAATAGATGGCTTACATGTATCGTTACAAATTCATTTAAAGATAGAGAAGCTATTCGTTTATCATTGGAAGAACAGAACATTGAATCAAGACCTTTGTGGAAGCCAATGCACCTTCAGCCTATATTTAAAAAACATCCATCTTATCTTAATGGTCTATCAGAAAAACTATTTCAAAACGGTTTATGTCTTCCTTCAGGTTCTAATTTAAATATAGAAGACAAAAATAGAATAGTAGATATTATTTTAAAAACTATAAATAAATAGTTTTTGATTAGCGGGAATCCTTTTTAGATTCCATATGATATGGTGATTGTTAAAAATTTATTTAAAAACCTTTCAAAACTGTCAAGGCTCCAAAAGAAAACGATATTATTGATAGTTGATTTTTTGATTTTAGATGTATCAATCTATTTATCATATGTTTTACGATTTGAAAATTTATCTCCTTTTAATTCTATATATCAAGATATATGGCTATTTGTAGCTATCCCATCCTTAACAGTGCCATTTTTTATTGCATTAGGTCTTTATAGGGCAGTCCTTAAGCACATAGGTAATAAAACAATATTTGTAATTATAAAGTCTATAACCTTCTCATCTATAATTTTAGGGTTTATTATGATGATGTTTAGAGAGGAATCTTTTCCAAGGTCTATTTTTATTATATATTGGTTTATTTCTATAATAAATATTCTAAGTAGTCGATACTTGGCACATTGGCTAATATACTCTCTACCGTCATCTTTGAAAAATAAAATTCCTGTTGCTATATTCGGAGCTGGTCAAGCAGGTATAATGCTTGCTGAGAGTATTCAGACAAGCGATATATATAAGTTGTGCGCGATATTTGATGATGATATTTCAAAGTCAGGTACAGTTATTAATTCTGAGAAAATTTATGAGCCATCTAAAATTGAAAGAGTTATAAAAAAGAAAAACCTCAAAATTATCTTGTTGGCAATTCCTTCTTTAGGAAAAACTCATAGAATTAAGTTGCTAAAGAAAATATCTCAGTACCCTGTTGCAGTTATGGAGCTTCCAAGCGTAGAAAATATTATTGATGGTAAAGTTAGTATAGATGATGTTAAGAATATTGAGGTTGGAGATATATTGGGTAGAGAACCAGTAAAACCTATAAAAGAATTGTTGAATAAAAATATTAAGAATAAAAATATATTAATTAGTGGGGCAGGAGGATCTATTGGTTCAGAACTTAGTAGACAAGTTTTAGATTTGGGTCCAAAATCAATTATACTTTTTGATCAATCTGAGTATAATCTGTATTTAATACATCATGAATTAATAAAATTAAAAAGTAAAGTTAATGTAATTCCTGTATTAGGCTCTGTTCATAATAAATTTAAAGTAGATAAAATATATTCAGATTATAATATTCATACTGTGTATCATGCTGCAGCCTATAAGCATGTACCAATGGTTGAAATGAATTGTTGTGATGGTGCTTGGAATAATATTGTAGGAACGTATACTTTAGCTACTAAAGCATCAGAAAACAATGTAGAGTCTTTTATTCTAATAAGTACAGATAAAGCAGTTAGGCCAACAAATGTAATGGGAGCTACTAAACGTTTTTGTGAATTAATTTTGCAGGGTTTGAATTCTCAGCAAGAAAGTAATACAAATTTCTCAATGGTTAGATTTGGTAATGTTCTAGATTCTGCGGGTTCTGTGGTTCCTCTTTTTAGAAAGCAAATCAAAGAAGGGGGACCTTTAACTGTTACTCATAAAAAAGTCACGAGATATTTTATGTCTATTCCAGAATCTGTACAATTGGTAATTCAAGCTGGCGCAATGTCAGAAGGAGGTGAGGTTTTTGTTCTTGATATGGGTAAATCAGTAAATGTATATGATATGGCTAAGAAAATGATTTATTTAAGTGGTTTGACTCCTATTGAAGATGATAATATAAATGGAGATATTGAAATTAGTATAACTGGATTACGACAAGGTGAAAAATTGTATGAAGAATTACTGATTGAAGATAATCCTAAAAAAACTAGCCATCCTAGAATTATGAAAGCGCGTGAAAAAAAGATTGATTGGAAGTTAGTTGTTAAATGCTTGGAGGAGATTAAACAAAACTGTAAAAATCAAGATGACCTTTCCATTAAGAAAACATTAAATAATTATATAGATGATTATAAAGAAAATAATTAAATATTATTTATAAATAATATATATTACTGAGCTATGTTTGAGTCTTTAGTTATATCTTTTCTTATTTCTATTATTGGTACGTTCATATCGATATATTTTTTCATTAATTTTTCAGAAAAGTTCGGGCTTATTGATTATCCTAGTGACCGCAAGGTGCATAAGCGCCCCATACCTAAGATTGGTGGTATATCCATGGTTTTTGCCTTTTTAATTGTGTTTATTTATTATTTAATTTTTAATCATATTGAATGGCCTTTTTCTTATTTTGAATTTGGGTTATTTTTATCTACGATGCTAATTATCTTAGCTGGAGTTTTAGATGATTTTTATACGATTACAGCTTATAAAAAATTTTTATTTCAATTTTTAGCTGCTATGATACTTATTAGTATTGATTTTAAGTTTATATTCAATACTGGCCAAACAAGTTATGTTGATTTTTTATTATCAAATATTTTAACAGTAATTTATATTGTAGGTGTAACAAACTCAATTAACTTAATTGATGGCCTTGATGGACTGGTTTCACATATATACATAATAATAGCTGTAGCGTTTATGAGTTTTGCTATAATTTTAGGCTTAAATGATATTTACTTTTATTTATTTGTTCCATTTATTGCTGCGACATTAGCATTCTTAAGATTTAATAGATTTCCTGCAAAAATTTTTTTAGGAGACACAGGAAGCCTATTAATGGGATGGTCTTTTGCATGTTTTTCAATTTTCTTTTCACAGCAAGTTATATTTGGGTTATCATTGCTTGTTCCTTTTATTTTATTAGGGTTGCCAATATCTGATACATTAATAGTAATGAGTAAGCGATTTTATGATTCAGGAGATGAGGTTTTTATAGTTAGATTTAAATCGATGTTTAAGGCAGATAAAAGTCATATCCATCACTTAATCCTGAGGTCTGGGTTTAGTATTAATAAAACAGTATATATTATTTGTTCAATTGTTTTATTAAATGTTGTCTTTTCATTTATTTCAATTTTTTATAACTATAAAGTTGTTTTGGTTGGGTTTCTTTTTATGGTGTTTTTTCTGACATTTTTTGCGAGAAAATACTTTTCTAAATTTTATATTTAGGTAATAATTTTTGATTTTTAATAAGGTATAGGATATGAAGATAGCAGTAATAGGTGCTGGTTATGCTGGTCTCGTAACAGGTGTGTGCTTTTCAAATGTAGGCAATGAAGTAATTTGTTTAGATGTAGATGCTGATAAAATTAGCCAGCTCAAATCTGGCGAAGTGCCTATATATGAGCCAGGGCTGAAAGAAAAATTAATTAGGGGTTTGAATTCTAAAAACTTGAAATTTACAATTAATTCAAAAAAAGCTATAGAATCTTCGGAGATAATTTTTATTGCAGTTGGTACTCCTAGCTCAATGGATGGAGGTACGGATTTGAGTTTTGTTAAATCTGCAGTTAAAACAATATGTAAAAATTTAAATTCTGATAAAATTGTTGTAACTAAATCTACAGTTCCTGTAGGTACTTCTCATTTAGTAAGGGATATTATTCAATCGTATATAAAAAAAAATAATCTTGATTATAAAATTGATATTATTAATAATCCTGAATTTTTAAAGGAAGGAAGTGCAGTTAATGATTTTGAGAAGCCTGATCGTATTATTATTGGTTTTGAAAGCAAGAAAGTTTTGAGTAAAATTAAAAGTTTATATTCGCCATTTAATCTTCACCATGATAAGATTGTTTCAATGGATATAAGAAGCTCAGAATTGACTAAATATGCTGCAAATGCAATGCTAGCTACTAAAATTTCTTTTATTAATGAAATGGCAAATATTTGTGAAAAAGTTGATGCAAATATCAATGAAGTAAGGAAAGGAATAGGGACTGATCCAAGGATAGGCTTTGATTTTATATATCCTGGTTTAGGTTTTGGTGGTAGTTGTTTCCCTAAGGATTTAAAATCAATTCAAGCTACATCTAAGAAACTTGATTATAAATCAAAAATAATAGATGCGGTTTTAAGTGTTAATTATGAACAAAGAAACCTTTTTTGTAAAAAAATTATTAATTTTTTTAAGAGTAAAGGACATAGATATTCAGATATTAAATTAGGTGTTTGGGGGCTTTCATTTAAGCCTGAAACAGATGATGTTAGGAATGCGCCGAGTATTGATGTGATTCGAGAATTGCTTAACAAGGGGTTTGTAATTCAGGCTTATGATCCTGTTGCAAGTAAAAAATTTAAAGCTGAAGTTAATCATAAGAACTTATGTTTTGTTGAAGATATGTATTCTGCAGCTAGAGATGTAAACGCATTGATTTTGTTTACTGAATGGAATATTTTTAGAAGTCCTGATTTTAATAAAATTAAGAGTATTATGAAAGAGAGCAATATTTTTGATGGTAAAAATTTATTTAAAACTGAAGCGTTGAGTCGTTTTGGGTTTAATCATATTCAGGTAGGAGTAAAAAATTGAATATATTAGTTACAGGTGGAGCAGGTTTTATTGGTCATCATTTAGTAGATAGGCTTATATTAGAACGAGCTAATGTAGATGTTATTGATAATTTTTCTACAGGCAAGATAGATAATAGAAATCCTAAAGCTAAATATATAGATTTGGATATAAGGGAAGACTTGAAAAGTCTTGAAAATAACTATGATGTTATTTTTCATTTAGCTGCCCTAGCAAGAATTCAGCCATCTTTTGGAAATCCTTATGAAACTGTTGATATAAATACGATGGGTACTACTAATATTTGTAGGTTGGCTCAAAAAAGTAATTCAAAATTAATTTATGCTGGTTCTAGTTCGTTTTATGCGGGACCTCATTTAAGCCCTTATTCATTTTCAAAATGGCAAGGAGAAGAGGTTTGTAAAATGTTTTCTCAGGTTTATGGTTTAAATGTAGCAATTGCTAGATTTTTTAATGTTTTTGGTTCAGGACAACCAGATTCAGGTGCCTATGCAACGATTGTTGGTATATTTGAAAAACAATGTATGATGAGAGAAGAACTTACAATTACTGGAGATGGTGAGCAAAGGAGAGATTTTACGCATGTTGATGATATTGTGTCAGGTCTTATTATGATGAGCAAAGATAAATGGAATGGAGAAGTTTTTAATTTAGGTACAGGTACAAATTATTCGATAAATGAACTCGCTTCAATGTATCCATCTCCAAAAAAATATATTCCAAAAAGACCTGGTGAGGCAAGAACTACTTTAGCAGACATATCTTTTAGCAAGGATAAGCTAGGTTATAAGCCTAGGAATAGCTTAGAATTGTATGTTAAAAATTGGTTAGAAGAATTACAAATTAAATAGATTTAATTTTAAGTAGAAGTCAACCATTGTAGAAAAGTTTTTAGGAGTGTCTCCATCAATATCCATATATGGATAAGAAGTTATTAATTCTGGAGACAGGCCAACACTTAATCTCAGTTTTTGCTCTAAAAAATCGTATGCTTTTTTATTTTTTGCTATAAAATCATTTTCTATAAGAAATGTGTACACTTTTAAAAAATTAATTTGATGTTCAATTTTAGTTTTAAATGAAGGTGTTAGAATTTTTATGTTAGATCTAAATAATTGTGAAAATCCTAGCCCATAAGTTATGTTTAGATGACCTTTCTGTTTAGTTCCTAGTAATAAATAAATCGATATAATGTTTATTCCTTTTCTGACCGAATGTATTGCTGGAAAATTTTTGAGGCAAATTTCAGAAGATATATTGAATTGATACCTATTGATTATTTTAGGTGTTTTATAAGGAGTGGAAATGACCAGTGATAAAAAGTTGCCATTTTTGAATTTTTTACCAAAAGCTTTTGATATATTAGGAGTAATTCCTAAAGATGAACCAATAGTTATTTCATAAAAGTATAGATCTAAATCTCTATTTATTACAGAAAACTTTGATTTTGAAGGGAGGTCTTTTTCTTCTTCAATTAGGTTTCTTGTGATGTGCTCATTTTCTAAATTTGCAGTCATTGTGTTTAATGATAGCATTAATATTAAAAGGTGTATTATATTCATACTGCTTTAAATCTAATCAATTTGTTTTGTAACATGCTAGTTTAATTTGCTTTGATGAAATTTTCTTTAAAAAATAATAAAGTTATTGTTTTGTGTGGTGGCAATTCATCCGAAAAAGAGGTTTCTATTAAAACAGGCCTTGCTGTGAAGTCTGCAATACAAAAAAAATATTCTACTGAGCTTCTTTTTTTGAATAAAGATTATACAGAAATTAAAAAAACATATAAAGACGGGGATGTTATTTTTAATGCTTTGCATGGAGGATATGGAGAAAATGGCGAAATTCAAACTTTTTTTGAAAAAGAGAATTTAACTTTTATTGGCTCTGGATCAAGTGCGTGTAGCTTAGCTATGAATAAAGAAAAATGCAAGAAAGTTGTATCAAGCTTAGGAGTGAAGTCGCCATTTTCAAAATTTTTTGAAAATGATCTGTCTGTTTTTGATGATTTTAGCAAGCCTTTTGTTGTAAAGCCAAATGATGAAGGTTCATCTGTAGGTTTTTTTAAAGTTAGCTCTAGAAAAGATTTTTTAGCAGCAATAAAATTTAATAATAGGAAAAAAAATAAAATCTTAATAGAAGAGTATATTGATGGGGTTGAGATTACTGTCCCTATTTTTAATGGTAGAGCTCTTACAGGTGTTGAGATTAAGCCAAATGATAAAATATATGACTATGAATCAAAGTATACTTTAGGTAAAACCAAGTATATCATTCCTTCTAGCATTGAAAAAGGAGTAATGAATGAAGTTTATAAGCAGTCAGTATCTATCTTTCATAAATTGAAGTGTAAGGATTATAGTCGGTTAGATTTTATTGTGTCCAATGAAAATGTAATTTATTTTTTAGAAATAAATACATATCCTGGAATGACTCAAACTAGCCTATTTCCTAAAAGTGCTTCTTATTGTGGTATAAATTTTGACGAATTAATAATATCTTTAATTGATAAAAAAATTAAAAATAAATAAAAAAAAGAAAAATATTATTTTTTTTTTAAATCAAGTCAGTTAAATTGATAGGCTATATTCAAAAGCTTTTTGGTATAATGCCATTGTAGCTCAGTTGGCCAGAGCGGCTGATTTGTAATCAGCGGGTCGGGGGTTCGAATCCCTCCAATGGCTCGTTTATGAGTAGAATGGGTCGGTGGCCGAGTGGTCAAAGGCAGCAGACTGTAAA
>PAHI01000078.1 GCA_002705575.1 Fidelibacterota bacterium
ATTGCAGAACGGCTGCGAAAGATAACCCTTGTTTCAAATGTTCAACTAATAGAAAACATTTGGTGTCTAAATTTAATCTAAAAACCATAACGCTATCATCAATTTTCTCTGAAATCGCAGACCCTGTAAGATATGGAAAAAATGTCTTTAAAAACCATGACATAAATGAAAAATCCTTTAGCACAATTGTAGAGGATTCTGTAACAAGACATTTTTATGGTGCAGAAACCTCGTTTAATAAAAGTGATGTTATGGAAATAAGAGCTAAACATACCGAAACAGCATATATATCTTTGGCTCTTGGGGAAGTATTGTTAAAAAAATATAATCCAGTAATGTCTTTAAATGTAATGAACGTATATAGTGCATGGGGTCCTATGAATATGCTTTTTGAACTATCCGGTGTGGCACCAATAACCGTATCTATGACTCCATTTAATTTTAGCGCTATCAGGCTAAATAATGGTGATATATTTAAGCATAGAAGAACATTTAAAAGATTTTTAAGAAAACGTAATGGCGCCATGTTAAATAATGATGAAAATGCAATACTTGATGATTTTTTTCGCACTAGAAAGTCTGGTAATGATGAGTTAATGAAGGAGTGGAATTATTTTCAAAAATCTGCGATAGAAGATCTTAAGATTAATAAAAACAAAAAAAATGTCTTTCTATTTACAAATGTACCATGGGATCAAGGCCTTAATGAATTTACTGGTATTTTTGATGATGTGATGGATTGGGTATACAAAACTATTGAACATTTTAAAGATAATAAAGATATCGAAATTTGGATAAAGCCTCACCCAGCTGAAGTTAGAGGAACCTCAAAGTCAGGAAAAAGCGTTAAAGATTTCATCATATTAAATTATCCAGAATTACCAAAAAATATTCACTTAATTGATGCAGATCTTGGAATTAGTCCATACAGCTTATTTGAGCATATAGATGTAGGCGTTGTTTTAACTGGGACATTGGGATTAGAAATGTCACTAGATAATATTCCAGTTGTCTCTGCTGGAGTAAATCCATGTTACGGCTTGGGACTGTTATCAGAACCTATGTCTGAAGAGGATTACTTTGAGGCCATTATCAAAAGTATCGCTCCTAAAGATAAATTAAATGATTTACGACTATTTTGTTATTTTTATTTTATTCATCAATGTTTTAGATGGCCCTTAACAAAAAGATCTTTTGGGAATGACTTTACAGGATATGAATTCATCTCCGTCAATGATTTGCAAGCAGGTCAAATAAAAGATTTAGATATCATTTTTGATGAAATTGGAAATTTGGTTGAAGACTTTAAGGCTAATTATAAAAAATAATTATACAATCACCCAAAAGGCTGCCTTTATTAAATTAAATTACTAATTATTTTTGAATATAATATAATTCGAAAATGAGAAATTTATTAATTAGATTGTCTAATTTATTTCATCCTTCAATATCAAAATTTATCAGAGGTTTGATGGTTTTTTTAAGATCAAGACATCTACTATCTGCTTGGAAAATATATACACTTTCTGACGAACTAAATAAGTACCAACATATTACTGAAGCTATAAATTATTTAAGAATTGCTGGAGCTAATAATAGATTACCGTATACATATTTTGAATTTGGCTGCCATTCTGGAAGAACTTTTTCAGCTGCTATGAACGCTGCAAATTATTTAAAAATGGAGGAGTGTGAATTTCATGCTTTCGATTCATTTGGTGGATTGCCAGAAACATCTGATGATGATGGCTACTTCGAAGCTGGGACTTTCAATACATCTGAGACCGACTTCATAAAAATAATCAAAAGAAGAACTGGAAAGAATTTACCTTCAAGCAGCATACATAAAGGCTTCTATTCAGATTCTCTTACAGAAGATCTTCAGAAGTCACTCCCAAAAGCTGGTGTAATTTATGTTGATGTGGATCTATATTCTTCTACTATTGAACTTTTTGAATTCATGGAACCGCTATTATGTGACGGAAGTGTAGTTTTATTTGATGATTGGTATTGTTTTCCATTTGGTACTGAGGGGGGTGAGGGCCTGGCTATGAAGGAATTTTTAGAAAAAAACTCTGATTTTGAATTAATTCCTTGGAAAACCTATTCAACGTTTGGCCAATCATTTTTTATTAAAATAAAATAAATGATTCTATAAAATAAAGCATAATTAAAACTTTATTTTGAATTATTAGAAATATAATATGACAAAAAGTATTCCGATATACCAACCTTTTTTAAAAGGCAATGAAAGAAAATATGTTCTTGATTGTATGGACTCAAATTGGATATCCTCTAAAGGTAAATATGTAAGAGAGTTCGAAGAATCTATAGAAGACTTTGTTGGTAATATTAGTGCTACTAGCTGTTCCAATGGAACTGTTGCCCTTCATCTAGCATTGCTTGCCCTAGAAATAGGACCTGGTGATGAAGTTATAGTCCCATCTTTTACTTATATAGCTTCAGTAAATGCAATAAAGTATGTTGGTGCTACTCCCGTATTTGTTGACTCAGAATCTGATTCATGGAATGCCTCATCAAATACAATAAAGAATAAAATTACGCCATCAACAAAGGCTATTATGTGTGTTCATATTTATGGCAACCCATGTGATCTTGACCCAATATTTAAGCTGGCTAAAAAGAATAACATTAAGGTAATAGAGGATTGTGCAGAAGCATTAGGATCAAAATATAAAAATGAACATGTTGGAGTGAAAAGCGATATATCGACATTTAGTTTTTTTGGTAACAAAACCATAACAACTGGTGAAGGTGGAATGGTATTTTCAAAAAATTCTGATTTGATTGAAAAAGTTGCTCATCTTAAAAATCAATCAGTAAGTCAAGAAATAGCATATTGGCATGACTTGGTCGGCTATAATTATCGTCTGACGAATATTGCTTCTGCGATAGGGCTTGCTCAAATGGAAAAAGTTGAGGAAATTCTAGAGTCAAAAAGAAATATAGCTAGTCTTTATAATTTTTATTTAGAGAATTTGGGCTTATCTTTCCAGGAAATTTTATCAGAATCAGTTAGCTCTTATTGGTTGAATGTCGTTAAAACTCCCTCTAAATCAGCCTTAAATAGAATCAAGGGTAATTTAACTCAAGCAGGAGTTGAAGTAAGGCCAGCTTTCCCTTTGGTATCTAAGATGCCACCATATAGAGAAATGGCTAGCCATGAATTCCCTTTAGCTAATGAGATTAGCGAGACTGCACTTTGTCTTCCAAGTTACCCTGGTCTTAGAGAGAGTGATATCCAGTTTATCTCAGAGCTAATAACTATCTCAATTAATGAAGAATAGCCTTATTAAAGCTACTCTATCCAAAATAACTGATAGTTCTGGAAGTAAATGGGGTGGAGGTGTTGGCTTGCTTTGGAGGGGTAATAATTCAGGTTTATATTTAGATGCCATTAAGAAATGTTTTATAAAACCAACCAGGCCCAATCAAAAAAAATTAAAAAATATTTTTTTCTTTGAATCCTCTAGAGTTGCGATATATAACTATGCAAATTATATAAATTTAACTCAAGATGACAGAGTACAGATTATAGGTTTTACCTGTTCAGCAGTTACAGATGCCATAAAGCCATTAACAAGAAAAATATCGCTTTATGATTGTGATGAAACTTTAAAGAGCAATAATTTTGAGATACTAAGTGATACAAAATTAATAATATGTCAGATAACTTTTGGTATTAATGCTTTAGAGAATGATATTTTAGAATTAGCCAAAGCAAAGGGCATAGCCATTCTTATTGACAAATCTCTATCTTATGGAATTGGTGATTTTAATAAAAACTCTTGTAAAAAATACCCTGAAGTTTTTTCATTTGAGGTATCAAAATCATTTACAGTCGGTTGGGCTGGAGTTTTAAATTTGCCAGATGAAGAAGCTGCAGACTTTTCAGTAAACTATTATAGTAAATTAGGTATTGTTGGAAAATTTGATGATATGGGGAGAGTTATTAGGACCTATATTAATTTAAAGATGTCAGCAAAAGGAAATAAATTTTATTATTTTATATGGCTCTTGTTTAGAGTGGCAGGCTTTCATAGAAAGTCTGCGAATTCATCTCTTAAAAAATATCATACAAAATCAAAACTTGGATACATTAGCTCAAACATCCTTTTACATTTAATTTTTGAGATACCCAAGTGTTTAGAGAAGTCAAATGCAAATCATGAAATAATTAAATCCTGTCTTATTGAGAATAATTTTCCAGTAATCAGTCATGTAGATGATGACAATTCATCTCCAAGGGTTGCATTTCTTGTTGACGAAGATTTAAAACAAGATTTTTATCAATGGTTTAAAATGAATAATATTGAGATTGGATATTGGTTTGATTCTATGCCTATGGATGACTCTGAAATAGAATGCTCAGATTTAACAGAAACAAAAAAGCTATATAAACGTGTAGCCAATATATCATGTCACTGGACATTATCTAAAGAAGAGTTGGATAAAATTACTTTTGCAATTTCAAACTTCAATAAATGGGACACTGATCAGAATAAGGTTTTAGAGTAATGACAAATATTAATGACTTTCCTGGCTCAAAAAGTATTATTGATAAATTTTGTGGATGGTGCATTGGACTACCTCTATTTGCTGAATTAAGCGGCAGTGGAATAAAGTTGCCTGATAGTCATTTCGAAATGAACGGGATTCCTTTGCATACCAGTATGCTTGCTTTGATTATTTTAGCTATGAGCCATAAATTTAATAAGACACAAATAATATTCACTTTATTATTTATTATTTACATTATTAGCTGCTTTTTTCAAGATTCCTCAAGGTCATTGCTAGCAATTCAAAGTATTTACTTTTTTACCTTTTATTTTATTTTAAAATCTTTAAGTCCTGAAAGATTGGAAACAATATCACTATCATCCGTTAAGGCATTGATGTTTTTTGTTATTGCTCATTTTTTAAGTCTTTTATTTTTTTCAACAGGTTCGGTCCTTTCATTATTTAGTAACACTGCAGATTTTTGGGGTATTTATACTATTTATCAATCTCATTTAACATATCCGCTTGTTATGATTATGGCTATATGGATGACAGAGTATCAAAAAGTCTCTTTGGGTGGTTATAAAAGAACTATTTTTATCATCTTTGCATCATTGATAATAATTTTTTTATTGCGCAGAGCATCAATTGCAATTTTACTAGTATTTTTTATTTGTTATAGACCTAAAATTTCTTTACTATTTTCACCTATAATTTTGGGATTTATTGTATTTTATTCTGGAGCCCTGATAAACTTTTCTAGATTCACAAATTTTCAAAGAGGTGGCGCTTGGCAGGACTCTCTTGATGTCATTACAGATATCAACTCTTTTTTTTTAGGAAATGGCATTAATAATTATTCACACAATTATTTTATGCATACCCTTACTACGCATGGAATTATATTTAGTTCAATAATATTCTTAATTCTAGCATTTGTAGTTGCTACATTCTTTAAAAAATTAAGATATGCCTTGCCACCTTTAACACTATTGCTTGCATTTATTTTTATAGATTGGAATGTTAATGCAAATTTATACCAGCCATATTATGCCAGCATGCTCGCCTTAACTATGCTTATTTTGTCTACAAAAACTAAAAGAGACATGAGATATTAGACTGATATAATCACTAAAATAATATAAAAAAATTTTATGAAATTAAAATCAATTAATAATGTTGTATATTATGTTCCAGTAGATCAGAAATACTTTGATAAATGGGAATACTATCAAGTTGATTTAAAGATGCTAAAAGATGCCCATAGGAATGTTTGGGTTGCTAAGACGTTAAAAGAGTTTATAAAAATTATTTTTTCTAAAAAAATTGATTTAGTATATTTTTGGTGGTGGCATTCATCTATTATGATTGTTTTTATTTCAAGGTTAATAAATATACCTACTTTCGGAACTGGAGCTGTTCATATGTATGATGAAAGTGGAGCACCAGATTTTTTTAAAAAGAGCTATTTATTTCGTCTTAGTAATAAATTATGCTGGAAAATAGCCAGTAAAGTTTTATTTATCTCTAACAGTCAATCAAGACAAATAACCTCTCATGCAAATGTTAGTAATCACGTTGTTTTAAAATCTTCATCAATTCATGATAAAAATCAGTTAGCTAAAAACTTAGCTCAAAAAGCCCCAGGCTCTAAAATTAAGCTTTTAACTGTTTGTTGGATAACAAAAGATCAACTTATAAGGAAATCGGTAGATAAAATTCTAAAGGCTTTATCAATGATGCCTAAAGATATATTAGATGATCTATCTCTTTTTATAATTGGCGGAAGTGGAGACGGCATAGATTATCTAAAAAATATAATTTCAGAACTAGGTTTGTCTAATTCTGTTTATATTGAACTTGATGTGTCTGATAAAAGAAAGATAGATCTCTATAAAAATTCAGATTTATACCTTCAGCCTAGCTATTACGAAGGTTTTGGGAATTCTGTTTTAGAAGCGATGACGTATGGTACGCCTTGTGTTGTTTCATGCAAAACCGCACAGCCGGAAGTTGTCAAGGATAGTGGTTATATTATTAATCAAATTTCATCAAAAGATATATTTGATGCCATTCTTGATTATTCATGCAAAACTTATGATCAAAAAAATAAAATGATAGATGATGTTAAAAAAGTTGTAATAAATCATCATTCTTATGATGATCGTCTTGATCAATATATTAATCTTTTTAAAAGAGATGCAAAATAATGTGTGGAATTATTGGGGTATCTGGAAACTTTCTAGAGTCTGATTTAAAAAAAGCTACATTAAGGTTAAATCATCGTGGTCCAGATGATATTGGCACATATTGTGATGAAGAGAAAAAAATTGGTTTAGGTCATACCCGCCTTTCTATCATTGATCTATCTCCGCTGGGTCATCAGCCAATGATTTCTGAAGATAAGTCTGTGATTCTAGTTTTTAATGGGGAAATATATAACTTTAAATCTTTAAGATTAGATTTAGAAAAAAAAGGGCATAAATTCATTGGGAATTCTGATACCGAAGTTGTTCTCAATATGTATCTTGAGTTTGGTATAGACTTCTTAAGCAAGCTAAATGGTATTTTTGGTCTAGCTCTATATGATAGTAATATCAATAATTTATTTTTGGCTAGAGACGCTCTTGGTGTCAAACCTTTATATTACTTTTCTAACAATCTTTCTTTTTCTTTTTCAAGTGAAATAAAGGCATTACTTCACTTGGTAAGTGATGAGCTTTCCTTGGACTATGATTCTATTCAAAAATATCTTACATTTCTATGGTGTCCTGGAGATGGAACGCCGCTAACTTCTATTAAAAAAGTTTTACCAGGGGAGCTAATAAAAATTCACAAAGGTAGGATAGTTTCTAAAGAAAATTGGTATATTTCTCCTCAAACTAAATTTCTTCCAAAAATTACAAGTAAAAATGATGCAATCAATCAAGTTTCCGAAGCATTATCTCTCTCTGTTAAAAGACAGTTGATAGCTGATGTTCCTGTTGGTTCTTTTTTATCTGGTGGTTTGGATTCAAGTGCTATTGTTGCTTTAGCAAAAGAACATGTTCCTAATCTTAATTGTTTTACAATTGATCCTGAAGGCGGTTCTGATGATGATGTTGCTGAAGATTTACCTTATGCAAGAGAAGTTGCTCAACACCTCAATGTAGATTTAGAGATTGTAAAAATTAACTCTGATAATCTAGCAGATGATTTAGAGGAAATGATATGGCATTTAGATGAGCCATTAGCAGATCCGGCGCCTTTAAATGTTCTATACATTTCAAGGCTTGCCAAAGAAAGAGGTATGAAAGTCTTGCTGTCAGGTTCTGGTGGAGATGACCTTTTCACTGGATATAGAAGACATTTGGCTCTTCGCTATGAGAATATATGGTCATGGTTACCTGAAAATGCAAGAAACAGACTAGAAAATTTTTCATTAAAGTTTGATCAAAGTAAAACAATTGGAAGAAGGTTAGGGCGCTTGTTTAATAACGCTGGAGCCACTAAAGAACAAAGATTGGCATCATGCTTTGCATGGGCAAGACGTTCTGATTTAGAATCTTTGTATTCTGAAGATATGCGCAATGCCTTAAAGCTAAATGATCCAAATCAAACCATTATTGATTATTTAAAAACTATTGATAACAAATTAAGTCCAATTGATAAGTTATTGGCATTAGAACAAAGGTTTTTTTTAGCAGACCACAATCTTATATATACAGATAAGATGTCTATGGCTACTGGAGTTGAGGTGAGAGTACCATTTCTTGATTTAGACCTTGTAGATTTGGCATCTCGCATACCAGATAATTTTAAGCAAAGAGGACGTGTTGGTAAGTGGGTTTTAAAAAAAGCAATGGAGCCTTATCTCCCTCGTAATATTATTTATAGACCTAAAACTGGTTTTGGTGCTCCTCTAAGGCGCTGGATAAAGAATGACCTAAGGGGAATGGTCGATGACTTATTATCAGAAAGTAGTATTAAGAATAGGGGCTTATTCAACTATAAAAATATAGCAAAATTGATAGCTGAAAATGATTCTGGTGAGAGAGATTCTTCTTACACAATATTCTCTTTATTAACTATAGAGATATGGTGCAGGAAATTTATGGATACTGAGTTTTAACATATAATATAATCAGGAAATAATATAGTGAAACAGTTAATTCAGAACCTACAAAATGGTGAAACTTCTCTTGTAGAGGTCCCATCTCCGAATGTATCAAGTAACAATTTATTGATTCATTCAACCAATAGTCTTATTTCAGCTGGGACTGAAAAAATGTTAGTGGATTTTGCAAAATCAGGTTATTTAGCTAAGGCTCGTCAACAACCCGATAAAGTTAAAGAAGTTATTGATAAGATAAAAAATGATGGTTTTTCAACAACTTATGAAGCAGTCAAGAGCAAGCTGTCTCAACCAATTACCTTGGGTTATTGCAATGTGGGTAAAGTTGTAGAAATTGGTCATAATGTTAATGATTTCAGTGTTGGAGATCGTGTGGTGAGCAATGGTAGCCACTCTGAAGTAGTTTCAGTTTCAAAAAATCTTTGTGCACAAATACCTGATAATGTGACCAATGAAGAGGCTAGTTTTACTGTACTTGCTGCAATAGGCCTTCAAGGAATACGTTTAGCGAAACCTACTTTAGGCGAGAGTTTTGCAGTTATTGGGCTTGGTTCAATTGGTCTTTTAACTGTCCAGATGTTGATAGCCCAAGGATGTAGAGTTTTAGCTATAGACATTCAGGATGAAAGGCTTCAATTAGCCAAAGACTTTGGTGCAACAACGATAAACCCTAAAGAAGGTAATGATGTTATATCTTTTGCTAAAAAGTTTTCAAGAGGCCAAGGAATAGATGGAGTAATTATTACAGCCTCCACTAAAAGTAATGAAGTTATTAGTCAAGCAGCTAATATCTGTAGAAAACGAGGAAGAATCGTTTTAGTGGGAGTGACGGGATTAGACTTATCAAGAGATGATTTTTATGAAAAAGAGTTGAGCTTTCAAGTTAGCTGTTCATATGGGCCTGGTCGCTATGACCCAAATTATGAAGAGGGTGGAAACGATTATCCTATAGCCTTTGTTCGTTGGACTGAACAAAGAAATTTTGAAGCAGTGCTTGATCTAATGAGTTCTAAGAAAATTAATTTAGCACCCCTAATAAGCCACCGCATACCTTTTGAGGATGCTCCAAAATTTTATAGTAAAATTTCAGAGGGTGAGCAGGGTTTAGGTATGCTCATTGAATATTCATCATCATCTGATGCTAGGATTTCTAAAACCATAACTCTACCGAACAACGATAGTCAGGATAAATCTTCTTACAAAGATGATATAGTGCTTGGTTTTATAGGCGCTGGGAACTACGCCTCAAGAGTTTTAATACCAACATTTAAGAGCTTTAATACAAAACTACATTCAGTTGTAACCTCTAATGGCTTGAGTGGAACTATCCATGGTATAAATTCAAATTTCAAATATTCTTCTACAAATATTAACGATATTATTTCTAATGATGAAATAAATACTATTGCCATTGCAACAAGGCATGATTCTCATTCTGATCTAATCTGTCAAGCTATAGATGCTAACAAGAATGTTTTTGTTGAAAAACCGATGGCCATAGACAGGAAGGGTCTTCAAGCAATTAAAAATTTAAATCATGCTGGCGGTAAATCACAAAAGAAAAAAAATAATCAAATAATGGTCGGGTTTAATAGACGTTTTTCTCCTCATATTATAAAAATGAAATCTCTTCTCGATTCTACTAATGAGCCTAAAACTTTAGTTATGACAATGAATGCTGGAAGCATACCAGAAAATCACTGGGTTCATGATACGGATATTGGAGGTGGAAGGATTATCGGAGAAGCATGCCACTATATTGATTTAATGCGATATTTAGTAGGTTTTGAAATTACTAATGCTGTTGCTACCTGCATGGGAAAAAAAGTCTCAGGAAAAGCCAATGATGACAATGCATCGATAACAATTAATTTTGCTGATGGTTCATTTGGAACAATTAATTATTTTTCTAATGGCTCTAGCTCGTTTCCTAAAGAAGCAATCAATGTTTTTTCTGGTGGAAAAGTTTTAAGTTTAGATAACTTTAGAGTTCTAAGAGGTTTTGGATGGAAAAACTTTAGGAGAATGAGAACCTGGCAACAAGATAAAGGGCAAAAGAATTGCATTAAAAGCTTTCTTGATGGCATAAAAACAAATAAACCTGCTATTCCTTTTAATGAGTTATATGAAGTCGCCAGTCTTTCTATCGATATTGCTGAAAATTTAAGAAAGCAATCTTGATTATTGATCTATATTTTAATACTGTTCGTAGGCTCAAATTTAAGCAAATATTCTTTCAGATTGTAAGAAGAATCTATCGTCCTGAATTTAAATCTTATTTGCTAGACCCCACGACTAGAACTCATAAAAATAAATTTATAGATGCATGTCCTGAAAAAAACTCTTTAATCGGTAACAAGGTATTTAAATTCTATGGAGAGGAAGGCAGCCTACTAGAGATTGGTTGGAATGGGAATGAAAAAGATAAATTATGGCGCTTTAATCAACATTATTTCAATGATCTAAATGCTGCAAATTCACACAATAGGATTGATTGGCATAAAGATTTAATTCAAGACTGGATTATATGCAATAACTCAAAATATTCTGTTGGGCTTCATGCATACCCTTTATCATTAAGAATAGCCAACTGGATCAAATGGGACTTAAGAGAAAGAGCCTTAAGCAAACCAGCAATTAAAAGCTTATTTGCTCAGGGAATTTTTCTTGAAAAGTCTTTAGAGCATAATATTTTAGGGAATCACCTCTTCGCAAATGCTAAAGCGCTAATATTTCTTGGTTGTTATTTTAACTGCTTGATTTCACAAAGATGGCTAAATAAGGGTTTAAAAATAATTCATAAAGAGTTGCAGGATCAAATTCTAGATGATGGTGGGAATTTTGAATTATCTCCAATGTATCATTGTATTTTTTCTAAAGACTGTCTAGATATTCTCAATATCTTAAAGAGCTATGATCTAGAAGAAAAAGAAGAAGTAAAAAATATAATTAAGCTTTTAGAATTGAAAATTCCAAAAATGGTTGATTGGATTAATGCTATGACATTTGATGATAATAAAGTAACTAATTTTAATGATTCAGCTTCAAATATAGGCCCATCTCCATTAGATATTAAGACGTATGCAATTAAATTAGGATTTAATTTTGAAAATATGAATACAGTAAAAAAGCTTAATGTTATCCATTTAAAAGATTCAGGCTATATTAGTGCTCAAAAGCAGGATATCAAAATTATCATAGATGTTGCTAAACTTGGTCCTGATCATTTGTTAGCTCACGGTCATGCAGATACACTTTCTTTTGAGCTTTCAAGGCAACAAAAAAGTATATTTGTTAATTCTGGAACCTCTTGCTATGGATCTTCAAGTAGAAGAATGTTTGAGAGGTCTACCAGGGCTCATAATACTGTCGAAGTAAACAGAACAAGCTCATCTCAAACCTGGTCTTCTTTTAGAGTCGCAAAAAGAGCATATCCTTTTAATTTAAAAATTAATGAAAAAAAAGAATCTCTAAATATTGAATGCTCTCATGATGGATATGAAAAGATACTGAAACGTAGTCTAAGTCACACCAGATATTGGAAGATTGAAGCAAGAAAAATAATTATTCAAGATATGGTGAATGGCAAACATGAATCAGCTATTTCTAGATTTATAGTTGATCCGAGTGTAGTTATAAAAAAAATTGATGATACTAAATTTTTGCTAAAAAATGATGATGTCGAAATTGAATTTATTATAAAAGTTGGTACTATCAATTTGATTAAATGGGAGAGCACCAATAACTTCGGCTACCTTGAGCAAACGAAGTGTTTTGAAATAGGTTTAATTAACGGCGTAAGTATCGTTGAAATCATCTAATTTTTAATGAAAATAACTATAATTACATCCTTTCCATTTCCTAACGGTAAAGCGACTGCCAATAGAATGAGGGTATTTGCTGAAGAATTACTAAAAAATAAACGTATTGATTCAATTGATATTGTTTGTAGCTCAGGCGATGCCAATCAACATAGTAATTTTACCCATAATATTAAAATTATTAATATTATGGGTAATTCTGTTAATAAAAATAATTATATTTTAAGAGCTTTTAAGGAGCTCTTGCTTTCAATTGAATTATGGCGAGCAGCTTACAAAACTAACTCTGAAATTTATATAGTCTCAATACCTTCAATTCTTTTATTACTCCCAATAATTTTTTTTAAAAAACCTAAATTATTAGTTTTAGATATTAGAGATGCGGTTTGGACTTATTTTTCAAAAGGGTTTATTAGTAACTCCTTAAAAAAGATTATTGAATATACATTTAAATTAGCTTCAAAAAAAGCAAACATACTATCTGTTACAAACAAGTCTGAGGCGTTAATTGTAAAAAATATTCAAGATATCAATCCTATTATAGTTCCTAATGGCATTTCAGAGAAAAAATTAATTGAGGTTTCAAAGGCAGCTCAAAAATCAAGCGTGAATAATAAAAATATTAATATTACATATATAGGTAATGTTGGCATAGCACAGAAACTAGAAATCCTTCTTAATTTTTGCAAGAAAGATTATGAAAATGTCTCAATAAATATTATTGGGGATGGAGCACAACTTAAACATCTTAAAAATCAAGCAAAAATTGAAAATATAAAAAATATTAATTTTTTTGGAGCAGTCCCCCCAGAAAATGTTTTAGAGTTTATGGAAAATGCAGATGTATTATTTGCACAAATTGGCGGCGATTTTTCTTCGGCAGTTCCAACAAAAATATTTGAATATATTGCTTCTGGTAGAAGAGTTTTACTTGGATTGCCGGATGGACCAGCCAAAGATATTTTTAAAGATTTTTATGGTGTAGAAATATTTAATACAGGTGATATCCATGACTTTCAAATATCCTATAACCGCTTAATTGAAAAAGAATTAAGCGAAGTTGAAATTAAATTTAATTTAAATCGTCTAAAAAGTAATTATGTTCGTGAAAAATCAATGCACAATTTTTTAATTCATTTTGATAAGCTTTTAAATGATTCATTTTTATAAGAGAACTTTGCATACCTTTTGTTTATAATCTGTAGGTATGAGATAGTTTTTGGAGATAAAATTGTTAAAAAATGTTTTAGTTGTTTTTGGAACGAGACCTGAAGCTATTAAAATGGCACCAATATGCCACGAATTGAAAAAAAATACTGAATACTTCAATACAACCGTTTGCGTTACTGCTCAGCATAGAGAAATGCTTGATCAGGTTCTTGAGTTATTTGATATCGCTCCTGATGAAGACCTAAATATAATGGAGCACGGACAAGATTTAACTGACATTACATCATCAATACTGATCTCAATGAGAGCCGTTTTTAAAAAATATAAACCTGATTTAGTTTTAGTTCATGGTGACACAACCACAACATTGGCTTGTTCTATGGCAGCCTTTTATGCAGATATTCCAATAGGCCATGTGGAAGCGGGACTTCGAACAAATAATATATATGCTCCTTTTCCAGAAGAGTTTAATCGTCAGGTAACAAGCAAACTTGCTAAAATTCATTTTGCACCAACAAAATCAAGTAGTGAAAATTTGATTCAAGAAAAATATCCCAAAAGTAATATTTTTATCACAGGCAATACTGTAATAGATTCTCTTCATTGGGTAGTTAGCAGATTTAAAAAAGATTATAAAAGAAAGAGCAATATTCTTAAATTTCTTTCTAAATACATAGGCTTTGATTTAGATAAAAACAAGTTTATATTGATTACAGGGCATAGAAGGGAAAATTTTGGCAAAGGATTTATTGATATCTGTGAAGCTTTATCTGAACTTGCAATAAAATTTCCAGACATGCACTTTGTATATCCTGTTCATCTCAATCCAAATGTTCAAGAGCCTGTAAATGCAATACTTTCAAAGTTTAAAAATGTTCATTTGATACCACCTCTCGACTATGAACCATTTATATACTTGCTGACTAAATGTTTCTTGGTCCTTACAGATTCAGGTGGTATACAAGAAGAAGCTCCGAGTATAGGCAAGCCTGTGCTTGTCATGAGGGATGTGACAGAGAGGCCAGAGGCAGTTACTGCTGGAACTGTAAAGCTTGTAGGAGCAAATAAGACCAATATCATAAGAGAAGTCTCTCAAATAATTGAAAATGAATCCAGTTATTTATCTATGTCGCAGGCCCTTAATCCATATGGAGACGGAAATGCCTCTAAAAGAATTGTTGACCAAATTAAGAGAGAGATTTATGAATAACAGAAATAAAACAGTATGTGTTATTGGTCTTGGGTACATTGGCCTTCCAACGGCTGCTTTGTTAGCCAATACAGGTTATGAAGTAATAGGAGTTGATATAAACCAATCAACTGTAGATACAATTAACAGAGGAGATATACATATAGTAGAGCCTGACTTAGATCATCATGTTAAAAATGCTGTTATGAATGGAAGCCTAAAAGCTGTTACTAAGGCTCAAGTAGCCGACATCTATATAATCTGCGTACCAACTCCTTTTTACAATGAGAATGATATTCCAACACCTAATACTGAATATGTAGAAAGTGCAGCTAACTCAATTAAAAGTTTAATTAAAGAAGGGGATATGATTATTCTTGAATCAACCTCTCCAGTTGGTACAACAAGAAAAATTAGAAATATTATTAAAGAAACTAATGCTGATATCGAAAAAATATCAATAGCTTATTGTCCTGAAAGAGTCCTTCCTGGAAAGATTATGCATGAATTAGTTAATAACGATCGAATTATAGGCGGAGTTAATAAAAAATCGACAGATGATGTGTCTAAATTTTATGAATCATTTGTAAATGGCAAAGTACTGACAACTTCAGATAAAACCGCAGAGATGTGTAAATTAGCTGAAAATAGTTTCCGTGACATAAATATTGCTTATGCAAATGAGTTGTCAATGATATGTGATAATAATGAAATAGATGTTTGGGAGCTAATTAGTCTAGCCAATAGGCATCCTAGGGTAGATATATTACAACCTGCTACAGGAGTTGGAGGTCACTGCATTGCAGTAGACCCATGGTTTATTGTCTCAAAAGATCCTGAGTGTTCACAAATTATAAAAAAAGCTCGTGAAGTTAATGACTCCAAGCCAGAATGGGTGGTTAATAAAATTATGCGAGAAGTAAAAAATATATCAGAAAAAAAGAACTATGAACCTAAAGTTTCTTGTCTAGGGCTTTCTTTTAAACCTAATATTGATGATCTTCGAGAATCTCCAGCTGTTTTGGTGGTTAGCAGACTTCTTGATCTTGGCGTCAATGTTGTTTCAGTAGAACCAAATATCAATGAACATAATAAATTTAAACTAAGTTCTTTTGATGATTCTCTAGATGCTGACATAATAGTTATTCTTGTTAAACATCAAGAGTTTTTAAACAAAGAAAATAAAGAAAAATTAATGAATGCAAATACCATAGATTTTTGTGGAGCTATGATAGCGTCCTAAATTTTCTTTGTTTAAATAAAAGAGGCTTTTATGAAAAAATCAGTTAATACTTTAACTCAGGATGTATATGATATTCCTGAAGTACTGGATGATTCAAAAAATATTGAAAAATTCCTAAAGAAAAATAATGGAAAAAAAGTTATTGTTGTCCAAGGGCTTGGCTTTGTTGGTGCAGTTATGTCATTAGTATGCGCTAACTCATTTGAAGAAGAATATGCTGTTATAGGTATTGATTTACCAAATGAGAATACTTACTGGAAAATACGATCAATAAATGATGGAATTTTCCCTCTTATTGCAGACGATCCAAAAATTGATGAGTTTTTTCAAGAATCAATAAAAAAAGGAAATTTCTTTGCAACATACGACTCTCTAGCATATAAGTATGCAGATGTTGTTATTGTTGACATCAATCTAGATGTTGAAAAAATATCTGAGGATAGCGGAGTATTGAATGATTATAATGTTGATCTAACCGGCTTTAAATCAGCCATATTATCTATTGGAAAAAATTGTAAAGAAGATGTAATGATTCTTGTTGAAACAACAGTTCCTCCTGGAACAAGTCAATTTGTTGTGAAACCGGCTATAGATGATGAATTAAGCAAGCGCGGTCTAAGCACAGAAAAATACAGACTAGGGCACTCATATGAACGAGTAATGCCTGGGCCTGAATATATAGACTCTATTCGAGAATTTCCTAGGGTCTATTCTGGCGTAAACAAAATTAGTGCAGATTCAATTGAACAATTTTTAAAAACTATTATTGATCTAAGCAAGTGTGAGTTAACTAGGCTTGAGCACACCAATGCAACTGAAATGGCTAAAGTTTTAGAAAATTCATATCGTGCAATGAATATAGCTTTTGCAATTGAATGGTCTCGTTTTGCAGAGGAGGCTGGTGTAGATCTTTATTCGATGGTTGATGCTATTAGAATTAGAAAGACCCATTCAAATTTAATGTACCCCGGCATTGGAGTTGGCGGCTATTGTCTAACAAAAGATCCGTTACTAGCGAGTTGGGCCCGTAAATCCTTTTTTGCTTCTCAATCAGGGTTAGAGATGAGTGTTAACAGCGTGTCCAATAACGATCAGATGCCCATATTCGCCTTTAATAGACTTGTTGAAGTGTATGGAAGTTTGAAAGGAAAAAAGGTTGCCTTTCTTGGAGTCTCTTATCGCGGTGATGTGGGAGATACAAGATACACCCCAGTAGAAACTTTAGTAACAAAAGTTCGCGAAGCACAGTCAGAGATATTACTTCATGATCCTTATGTTTCTTTTTGGCAAGAACAAGGATGCTATATAGAGTCGAATATTGATAATATATTCAACATGTCCCCAGATATCATTATCATTTCAACGGGCCACAAGTACTATAAAAAAGATGAAATATTGCAGAAGATTATGGCAATGAATTCTATTAAAATATTCGATACTATAGGCTTATTAAGCGAGGATCAGATTTTAGCTTTACAAAAGAAACATACAGTTTCTGTTCTTGGTCGTGGCGATGTTAATTAATTTTTGAGGTAAACAATGAAACAAATACTTGTGCTTGGAGGCGGTGGCTTTATAGGAAGAAATATAGTTGCATCTCTACTTGAAAAAGCTGATTGTAATGTTGTTGCAGCTGACATTCGTGAAGGCTCAAATTGGAATGAACTTACAACAGACAATGATAAAAAAGATCGTTTTAGATGTATTGTTGATGACTTCACTAATATTGAAGCTTTTAATAAATTAAATCAGAGTTTTGATGAAATTTATATGCTTGCCGCAGTTGTTGGTGTAAATAGAACCCTAGAGTATCCAGAGGATGTTATTAAGATAAATACTTTACTTACTATGAATACATTAGACTATATTTCCCGGAACCCCATAAAGAAACTGCTTTTTGCGTCATCTAGTGAAAATTATGCAGGAACTTCTGATTTATTTGATTGTGAAATTCCAACTCCTGAAACGGTAGCTCTTTGTATTGGTGATGTTAAACACCCTAGATGGACATACGCAATAACAAAAATGCATGGCGAACTTGCCTTTATTCATTCTGCAAAAGCTTATAATTATGAATGCACAGTAGTCAGATATCAAAATATTATAGGTCCTGAAATGGGGTTTGGGCATGCAATACCTCATATTGTTGAAAGATTTGTAAAAAAAGAAAGATCACCATTTAAAATTTATGGTCATGACCAGACTAGAGCATTTTGCTATATTGATGATGCAGTGAAGGGGACTATTGGAGCAATGGAATCCAGGAAAGCATCTGGTCAAATTTATCATATTGGAAAAGAAGATGAAATTAGTATGGAGATGCTTACAACATATATTGGCGAGCTTATGAATTATACTGAAGAGTATGAAGCAGCTATTACCTACCCAGGATCAGTATCAAGAAGGTGTCCAGATATAAGCAAAGCTGTTAATGATTTTAATTATAATCCTAAAACAGAATGGAAAAAGGCAGTTAGCCTTACCACCGACTGGTATAAAGATTTTTTCACATCAGGTAAATTACCAAAAACTGGTGGATTTTCACCTCCTGAAAATTTTATAAAAAGAGACAACTAACATGCAAACATTTATTGATACATTGCTAAGTTTAATAGCAATAATTTTGCTGTCACCACTATTACTTCCAATAATTTTTATTTTAAAAATAACTGGTGAGGGTGAGATATTTTATACTCAAAAAAGAGTTGGCAGACATGGAAAAGAATTTGGTTTATTAAAATTCGCAACTATGCTCAAAGATAGCCCAAATATAGGAGCGGGAGAAATAACAATCCATAATGATCCTAGAGTTCTTCCTATAGGAAAAATTCTTAGAAAGACGAAATTAAATGAATTACCGCAGTTATTTAATATTATTAAAGGTGATATGAGTATTGTAGGCCCAAGACCAATGGTCCCAAAGACATATGCTAAATATACAAAAGAAGCACAGACAACATTAAATACAATTCGTCCAGGATTGACAGGTATTGGCTCAATATTTTTTCGTGATGAGGAGAAATTTTTAATTGACAAGGATGATCCAATGGCTTTTTATGAGGAATATATTATTCCTTATAAAAGCGATTTAGAGGTGTGGTATGTAAAGAATAATTCTATTACTTTATATGTACAGATAATTTTAATTACTGCTTGGGTTGTTATTTTTTCTAAAAGCAAAATTGCTGAAAAAATATTTAATGAAATTCCTAAAAGACCAAAAGTGTTGCTTTGATTTTTTAGTATTATTTAATAGTATAATTCGATTATGAGAATCTCAATTGTTAGCGGTGGCTTTGATCCTTTACATTCTGGTCATATCTCCTATTTTGAATCAGCAAGATCAAAAGGGGATAGACTTATCGTTCTTTTAAATAGCGATGATTGGCTTGCAAATAAAAAAGATAAGTTTTTTATGCCTTTTAATGAAAGAAAAATAATAATTGAAAATCTTAGAATGGTCGACGAAGTTATAAGTTTTGACGATGATGAAAATGGGAGCTGTTGTTTAGGGCTAGAAAAGTTAAAAATTATGTACCCTAATGATGAATTGATATTTTGCAATGGAGGAGATAGAGATAAAAAAAATATACCTGAAATGTCTGTTGACGGTGTTACATTTAATTTTGAAGTCGGGGGATCGGATAAAAAAAATTCATCTAGCTGGATTCTAAAAAAACATGCCTATGATGGTGAAGATCGAATTTGGGGAAAGTTTTACAATCTTTTCACAGACAAAGGTGAAACTAATGTAAAAGTTAAAGAGCTCATTATTGAGCCAAAAAAAGGCCTAAGTTTTCAACGTCATTTCCATAGAAGTGAAATATGGTTTTTAAGTAAAGGTAGGTGCACTGTAAATTATAGTGAGGGCTCTGCCGACGATGCTAAGTCAATAGATTTCAGATTAGAGGAAACTTTATTTATCAAAAGTGAAGCATGGCACCAAATAATTAATCCTTATGATGCACCATGTCATATTATTGAAATCCAGTATGGCAATAAAACAGAAGAGGATGATATAGAACGATTGAGATATTTTGAGGATAAAATAAATAGTTGATTACTTTTAAAGATTTAAATCCTGCTGAGCCATACCAACAGCTAAAACATTTCTATGATTTAGCATATGAATCAAAACAAGAAATTATAGAAGCATTATGCGTATCCTCATTTTCTTCAGAGAACAATGAAGTTGATTCACGTTTTGTAAATCTTAAATCAGTAATCGATACTAATTTTATATTTTTTTCTAATTACCGCTCACCAAAGTCATTGCAATTCAAATCTCATGATCAAATATCTGCTGTTATATTTTGGTCAAAGATCAATGTACAAATTAGAATGAAAGCAACTATAAAGAAAACCTCAGAAGCATTTAGTGACAATTATTTTAAGAACCGACAAAAATCAAAAAATGCTCTTGCTATTAGCTCAGACCAATCAAAACCAATAGAATCATATGAATTAGTTGAAGCCCAATACAAATCAACGCTTGAAAATAATAGTGGTAGTAATTTGACTAGACCAAGCTACTGGGGTGGCTATGCATTTATTCCAAATTATTTTGAATTTTGGCAAGGTCAAGAAAATAGAGTTAATAAACGTCAGGTTTTTATAATGGATAATGGTCTTTGGAATAAATTTTTTATTCAGCCATAAATATAAATATTATTTGCCAAAATGCTGAATTAGTTTAAAATTGCCAAAAAAATGAATACATTTTATCTTCAATCTTTAATCTCTTTTTTGAATAGATAATGCTTCGTATAAATTATATTTCTTGTTTTCAGGTGAAATTATAGCTTCTCAAAAGAATCAAATAACCCCTATCAATGAGAAAATTAGGGCTAGTGAAGTCATGCTTATAGATGCTAATGGTGATAAGAAGGGTTTGGTTGGTCTTTCAGAGGCTTTAGAGACAGCTAAAGCCGTATCACTTGATTTAGTTCAGGTATCACCCTCAGATGCTCAACCTGTTGTTTGTAAACTTCTTGATTACGGCAAACACCTCTTTGATAAAAAGAAAAGCATCTCTTCTTCAAGAGTAAGAGTAAAAAGAAATACCACTAAAGAGATTAAATTTAGACCCTCAACCGACGTTGGAGATTACAACATTAAATTAAAAAAGATTAAAAGCTTTATTCTTGGCGGAGATAAGACTAAAATAAGCGTCCGATTTAGAGGAAGAGAAATACTTAATAGCGACATTGGCCTAAGTCTTCTTAATAGGTTGAGAGATGAGTTGTCTAATATTTCTCAAGTTGATCAAGAACCTTCTTTAGAAGGAAGACAGCTCTTGATGGTTCTATCACCTCTAAAGAAGAATAAGTAATTATAAAATATAAAAGAAGAATAAAATGGGATATAAACTTAAAACACATTCTGGAGCCGCTAAGCGATTTAAGAAAACTGGATCATCTGTGAAGAGCAAAAGTGCTAACCGAAACCATATCCTAACTAAACAGTCTACAAAAAGAAAAAGACATAACAGAGGTTTAAATAAGCTATCAGGTACTGTGCTTAAAATGGCTTCAAAATTAATAAGAAGATAAATCATGCCAAGAACTACCAAATCAGTAACAGCTAAAGCAAAACATAAGAAGGTGCTAAGTGCTACCAAAGGTCATTATGGAGCAAGAAGTAGATTATATAAGACAGCAAAGCAATCACATATCAAGTCTTTACAATATGCATTTAGAGACAGAAAAAACAAGAAAAGAGCTTTTAGGTCTCTGTGGATAGCAAGAATTAATGCTGGTGCAAGAGGACTAGGTGTTTCATATTCAGTACTTATTAATTCTTTAGCTAAAAAAGACATTGTTTTAGATAGAAAAATCCTTTCTGAAATAGCCATTTCTGATGATGCAACTTTTGAGAAGATTGTAAAAACAGCAACAAGCTAGATCCTCTCAAAGATGTCAACATCTAAAGGCATTTCACCACCTAAGTTGATTAAGGATAAGGGCTCCCTTCATCCAATAAACCATATGAAAGATTCAATTATGAATCTTTTAGTTTCATATGGCTTTGAAATTGTTGATGGTCCTGAGATTGAGACAGAAGAATTTAATTTCGATATGCTAAATATAAATAAATCACACCCTGCTAGGCAGATGCATGATACCTTTTATATTGAAAATAAAAAAAATCTTTTAAGAACTCATACTTCACCTGTCCAGATAAGAGGCATGCTTGAAAAAAACCCTCCATTAGCATTTATTTCTGGTGGAAAAGTTTTTCGAAAAGATGATGATGCTACTCATTTACCTATGTTTCACCAAGTTGAAGGCATTTATGTAGACAAAGACGTAAGTTTTGCTCAACTAAAAGATTTAATTTATAAGATTATATTTTCACTTTTTGGAAATAATGTTGAACTAAGATTTCGACCCTCCTATTTTCCCTTTACAGAGCCTTCCGCTGAAGTCGATATTCTCTCTCCTCAGGGTCAATGGCTTGAAATACTTGGCTGTGGATTGGTAAACCCTGTTGTTTTAGAAAATTGCAATATAGACTCTAATAAGTATAGTGGCCTTGCATTTGGTTTGGGAATAGAAAGAGTAGCTATGCTAAAACATGGAGTAACAGATATAAGAGATTTTTATAAATCTAATCTAGATTTTCTTAGTCAGTTTAAATGAAAATAGCTTACACGCATTTAGTAAAACATATCAAAGAAATACCAGGTATTGATGAGGTATCTGAAAAATTATTTCAACTTGGTCATGAGCATGAAATTGATAATATGATCTTTGATATGGAATTAACTCCTAATAGAGGTGATTGCTTATCAGTTAATGGCCTATTAAGAGATTTAAGATTATTTTATGAAGTTAATAGCACTCCAAAAACTTATAATCAAAAAATAGACCCACTTCAATTAAATTTTATAAATAATGCCAGAAATGATTGTAAAAAAATATCATTTTTAAAAATTGTTATAGATGATATTCCTTCCTCATATAATCAAGCTTTAAATAGTTATTTTGAAGAATTGGGTAACAAGAAAATAAATTTTTTCACTGATATATCTAATTATGTTTCATATGAAACAGGTCAACCAACACACTGCTACGATCAGACCAAACTTGATGATAAATTAATCCTAGAATATGTTGACGGCAGTCATGAATTAGAAACTCTGGTTGATAAAAATATTAAACTATCTGGTAGTAATTTAGTATTTAAAAATAAAGGTAATCATATTATTAATCTTGCAGGTATTATTGGAGGCAAAGAAACAGGTTGTGACAAGAAAACAAAAACAGTTATTGTTGAGTGCGCACACTTTAACCCTGAAGCTATTATTGGTAAATCAGTAAAATATGATATTTATTCTGAAGCTGCTCATAAATTTGAAAGAAGCACAGATCCAAACTGCCATGACTATGTTTTAAGAAGATTTTTACAAATAGTTCAAGAACATACGGCTATAAAAGAGGTAAAAATTTTTAAAGATACTAATGGCGATTTTGATCAAGTAAAAATACCATTTAATACAACTAAAATTAACAAAATTCTTGGTATTAATATGCGTGATGAAGAGCATGAAGACTACTTATCAAGACTTGGTTTTGTGATAAAAGATAGAGAAGTTATTGTGCCTTCATATAGAAGTGATGTTGGTTCTATCAACGACTTATCTGAAGAAATTGCTAGATCTATAGGATATAACAATATACTTAATAAAAATTTTGAGCTCTCTCTAAATAAAACAGAAACACATAACAATAATGAAAATAAATTAAAAAAACTACTTATCGATAATGGTTTTTATGAGGTAATAAATAATCCCTTTAGTTCTTTTGAAACAGATAAGTCATTTAAGATTGATAATCCGCTAGATAGCAATAAAAAGTTTTTAAGAACAGACTTAAAACAATCCCTAATAGAAAATCTTTTATACAACGAAAGAAGACAACAAGATTCTATAAAGCTTTTTGAAATTTCTAATATATATTCCAGTAAAATTAAAGAAGGTAAGAGGTTGATTGGCATAATTGCAAGTGGAAGGGTTGGCAAAAACTATAGAGATTTCTCAAAAAAAATAACAGATAAATATATTAAAAATATTTTGAGTTCTTCTATAACAGATTTAAAAATTAATTTTACCAATATACCAAGAGCATCATTAGATTCGAAATTAAAAAATCATATAAGTTATGCTGAATTTGAAATAGACAATTTTCTAGAAATTGATTACAACAAAGCCAAGATTGAGAAAACAAGTTTCGATTTTAAGCAGTATACTCCAATTTCAGAATACCCAACATCCACTAGAGATTTATCTTTTGCCTTAACTGATCCGTCAAAGTTAGACGCTCTCCAAAATTATCTATTAAAACAAAACCATGACATTCTTAAAGACGTTTATATTTTTGATTATTATAATAATGAAAAAAATAAAGAAATTAAGATTGGTTTTAGGTTTATTTTTCAGTCTAAAATTGGAACTATAAAGGATTCAGAGGTTGATAAAATTATTAACGAATTGATTAAGCATGCTCTTCAAACTGAGTCTATCTCGATTCCAGGTTTAAATATTTAAGTATTTAATTTGATTATATTTCTATATAATAAATTTTGTTTTTTAAAAATTTGCTAAATGAAAAAAATTATATATTTAACATCTATTCTACTCACTTTTGTATCGATTAACGCACAGGAATTAGATCCAGCATTCTTGGACAGCCTTCCTGAGGATATTAGAGAAGATCTAGAAAAGCAAAATAATGCAAATATAGAGATGGCCAATCCTATTTATAGAAGTATTGAATCTCAAACAAAACTCGAAAAAAAGAAATTAGCTGATCTAAAAAAGCGCTTAGAAGATGATTTAGAATATCTCGAAGATAGACTGGCAGATGAAAACTTTGATCTAAACACAAATCAGCTGCCTTTATTCGGTAGTGATTTTTTTAGCACTTATCAATCTACGTATATGCCAATCAATGAACCAAATCTTAGTTCTTCTTATATATTGGATCATGGCGACGTATTAGAAATTCAATTAATAGGTCAGAAAGATGAAAAGGAAATACATCAAATAAAAAGAGATGGATCAATAAACCTTCCAGATATTGGACCACTTACCATTGCCGGTCTTTCATTAGGAGACGCCATTCTTTTGATAAAGTCAAAAATAGATTCTACTTATATTGGTACTGAGGCATTCATCAGTCTTGATTCAGTTAGAGATATAAATGTTTTAGTATCTGGAAATGCATATAATCCTGGAATTTATACTGTAAGTGGAAATTCAAATGTATTGCATGTAATTGGTGTTGCTGGCGGTATTGATGACTATGGAAGTTATAGAGAAATAAACTTAATTAGAGATAGTAAGGTGATTGAAACTCTAGATATGTATGATGTTTTGATAGCTGGGTTTTATAATACAAAAACTTCATTGAAATCAGGCGATATAATATTTGTTAAGCCTGTAAATAATCTTGTAAGCATAGACGGGGCTGTTAAAATTCCTGCTAAATATGAATTACTTGATAATCAAAATCTTTATGATTTGATTGATTATGCTAATGGAATTAGCAGTGATGCTGATTTACGAAACATATATCTAGATAGAATACTAGATGGAAAAATTAACTCACTTCCCATTAGAAACTTAGCTCAATTTAAGCAAATTATTTCAAAAGATGGAGATTCGATTTATATAAGAAAACATAGATTTAGAAATGTTAAAATTAATGGAGCTGTTTTAAAGCCTGGAAGATATCTTATGGCAGATGGCGAGTCTTTGAATGACTTAATAAATAAAGCAGGTGGCTTAACTCTTAATGCTTATTCTTTTGGTGCTGTCTATGAGAGTCAAAAGGCATTTATAATAAATAAAATGGCCAAGGATAAGTTATATGAACAGTTTATCGATAACATTATTACAGTAAGCCAAAAAAATCCTACAGGAAATTTTAATTTAACGTCTATCATAGATCTTACACAGAATCTTAAAAACACCATGCCAAACGGAAGAGTGAATATAGATTTATCAGACATATCTAGTACAGAAAATTTAGTTATGCAAGAAGGAGATGTGCTAACTATTCCAGAAAAATCAGATCAGATATATATTTATGGTGAAGTAAATTATGAGGGAGCCCTCAAATTTGAAAGAGAAGAAGATATATATTTTTATATAAATAAATCTGGCGGTCTTAAAGAAAATGCGGATCGAGAGGCAATATATGTTCTTCATCCAAACGGAGACACCCAAAAGATTGGCGTGGGTAGAAAGAATATTTTTCAAAGCAGTCCGTCTTCAAACAAAATGCAATTATATCCTGGGTCAGTAATTTTTATACCTAGAGGAATGGACAACTCTGCAACAACTAGATTAGCTGCCCAAGCATATGTATCTATACTTGGAAATATTGGTATAGCTCTAGCATCGTTATCTTCTATAAATAATAATTAATAAAATCTATGCATGTTAAAATTTTTTTCTAATTATTTTAACTTCTGCCTACATTTAATTTTATTAATATCAGCATTCCCAATTAACGCAGATAATTTTAAGTATAATTCTTACAACAATCATGGCACTATTGGCTTAATAAATACACCGACAGCAAGGTTTTATGATGAGTCAGTTCATGGCATAACCCTTATTGATGGGACTCCTGATCAAAAAATAACTTTTACCTCCAGTCCTTTTGACTGGTTTGAAGCATCTTTTTTTTATGCTAATGTTCAAGGATATGCTTATCCGGGATACGAGTATCAAGACTATAAAGATAAAGGCTTTAATACGAAGATAAGATTAAAAAAAGAAGGCAGGTTACCAGCTATCGCTGTTGGCTTCTATGATTTTGCAGGTACGGGTTTATACAGTTCAGAATATATTGTAAGTAGCTATGGTATAAATAACATTGATTTTCATTTTGGTTTGGGATGGGGCAGATTAAATCAAGAATCAGATGAATATAAAAATCCTCTAGCGTATTTGAATGATGGATTTGAAAATAGGCCAGGTCTCTATGCTGCCTTAGGAGGACAATTTGAGACTGCTAAATTTTTTAGAGGCAATGTTTCACCTTTTTATGGAGTTGCTTATAAAGCTAGTGAAAAGTTTGTTTTAAAATTTGAAAGAGATCCTATTGCTACAGAAAATAATTCACCAATCATATATGAGAAACCAAGTAGCAAATACTCAATGGGAGTTGATTATTTAATAAGCGACAGATTCTCTCTAGGAGCTTCTTTTGAAAGAGGAAACTTTTTTTCATTAAGGCTTGTTTATAAAAACAATCCCAAAAAAACATTAAAAAAGTATGAGTACAAAAATCCTACACCAGATGACTATGATGATTATGAAAATCGTAATAAATGGGGAAAGTTAATAAGAAATTTAGACAAAAATGATATCGGCGTCAATAGAATTACCGAAACCAGTCGATCAATTGGCTTGGAATTGACACAATTTATTCACCCTGATTTAAAAGTAGTTGAGCAGATTATAGAGCAAGCCAAAGTAAATGCTGGAATCAAGAAAGATATTAAAACAGATTTAAAAGTTGCCGGGTTAACAGCCATATCAGAAATAGATGAGGACCTCCAAAAAAATGCAACAACTATCTACCAAAGAAAAGAGCTCAAAAATATAGTTACTACATCTACAAACATTAGATTTAGACCATACATCGCTTCAAGAGAAGAATTTTTTAAAGGAGCATTTTTGCTTACTAATAATACAGAGGTAGTAATTAGAAAAAATCTATTTTTCCATTCAAATTTAAAATATAACCTTGTTAATAATTTTGATGACTTAAGATACCCCCCAATTGATACTGGTCCAGCTCAAGTAAGATCAGATAATAAGCAATATCTCAAAGGTATGGTTAATAGTGGTATTTTGATTGGAAGAGCTCAACTTGATTATCATATAACGCCAAAAAACAATCATCATCTAATGTTTACAGGCGGTATTCTTGAAGATATGTTTTCTGGATTTGGTATGGAGTACTTGTACTTTAAGCCGAATACAAATTATTCATTTGGCATAGAATTATTTAAAGTAAAAAAAAGAGACTATGAATGGAAATTCGGACATTTAGATTATGAGAACACACTCGCTAATGCCAAGTTCTACTATAGAAATTATGGATCGATTCCTTTTGATATGAAATTATCTTTTGGTGAATATTTGGCAGGTGACGTTGGTTCAACTATTGAATTCTCAAGAACATTTAATGGAGGAGTTAAATTTGGTGCTTGGGCATCATTTACTGATGTATCAAGTGAAGAATTCGGCGAGGGCAGTTTTGATAAAGGAATATTTTTTAAAATACCAATATATGGTGGACTATTTGATTATAAATGGAGGCCTTTAACAAAAGATCCTGCAGCAACATTACTAAGAAAACACACACTTTATGATCTTTTGGTTAAATTCAGACCAATAGAATAAATTCAATAGAGCATAATCTGACATATTAGAACATTGAGTACAACTATGTGTTTATAAAAAACAATATTATCTAAAAAAATAGTGACATATGCGTTAAAAGTAGTATCATGTTTCATAACATGCGTTAATATTAGAGGAACACGCAACATTACAATGGGGTATTTGAAAAAATAATACTGTATATGTAAGATATTTTATATGTATGGTGAGGGATAAAAAATTATGAAAAATTTAAAAATGTATTCAATCAGTCTTCTTGCTTTGTTTGCTTTAGCTGCAATAGACACAAATGCAAATGAATTTGGTGTAAGCGAAACAAAATTAAGTGAGATAGAATCAAGAGTAAACGCAATGGGCTACGATGGTCTAGTTGCCACCAGAACTAGCTTGATTGCTGAACGAAATAACCTAATGGCCCTTCAGGATAACACACAAAGCCCATCTCAAATCAAAGCATATAACGGTCGAATTAATGAGGTAATGGTAGAGCTTTCAGCTATTCAAAAAGCTTTAATAGCCATTGTTGGTGCTGCAGCTGTCAGTAATTTAACTGATGATGGATATGATCGTAGTATTCCACCAGTTATTACAATCATTGGAGCTAACCCTGTAACAGTAGAACTAGGTTCAACATATTCTGATGCTGGTGCAACTTCTGTATCATCTCGTGGAACTAGCGTTTCAGTCTCGACTTCAAGCAATGTGGATACCTCTACTGTAGGATCGTACACAGTTACATATTCAGCAACCGATTTAAATGGTAATACCACCTCAGCAACAAGAGCAGTTAATGTTGAAGATACAACAGCACCTGTGATAACTGTAACAGGTGACAATCCAGCATCTGCAGAACTTGGCGTCGCATATTCCGATGCTGGTGCTACTGCAACTGATGCTTCAGGATCAGTAGATGTAGTATCTTCAGGTACTGTTGATACAGATACATTAGGAACATATACAATTACTTACACATCGACTGATGCTTCTGGAAATGTAGGAACAGCATCAAGAACAGTTACTGTAAGTGATACTACAGTTCCAGTATTTACATCCTCAGCAACTTTCGTTGTAGATGAAGGCACAACTGCCATTGGTACTGTTACAGCTACCGATTTACAGGCTGTAACATTTACAATCTCTGGTAATGATAATATGGCAATTACTTCTGGAGGTGTTTTAACCTTTATAACACCTGCTGATTATGAAAGTCAGTCAGAAAGACCTCAAGATCTTCCGTATGATGGTAGTTCATATGATGTAACCGCCACTGTTACTGCAACTGATGCAAGTGATAATGCAGCTACTCAAGTTATAACAGTAAGTATTAATGATGTTGGTGGTCTTGATGACGATCCTGATACTGGCACAGGTACTGCAACAGCAAGTACTGGCTTTAATACAGGTGAAAACACAGGTGAAAACACAGGTGCTAACACAGGTGAAAACACAGGTGCTAACACAGGTGAAAACACAGGTGCCAACACAGGTGAAAACACAGGTGCCAACACGGGTGAAAACACAGGTGCCAACACAGGTGAAAAC
>PAHI01000035.1 GCA_002705575.1 Fidelibacterota bacterium
AAAGCAATATAATTTAAATGACATCTCCACAATAGACAAGTTAGTAACTTTTTATAGTCAATCAATTAGAAAAGATTCAATCAATAAAATAAATAAGAATAATTTAATATGGAGAGTTGATAACAAAGAACTTGATAGAAATATAGATGAATTTAGATGTGCTAGTGGATACTTTAACGAATTTAAAATTAATCATATCAATGAGCTAGACAATGTTATCAAAAGGAATTATCAAACACTCTCTTATTTTGGAGTAGATAAAAATAAATTTTTATCTTTTTTCAGTAAAAAAAGACCTCTTGGAATTGACCGCATAGTTCCAATTGGAAAAACTCTAGATTTTTCTTTAAATTGGGATGGTTATGATTTAATTAATCAAATGTCAAGGAGTATAAACATTATTTAAGACACTGATTAAAAAAAATAGTTTAAATTAATAACAGATTTTACCAAATAAATTATGAAAATACCATTCTGTCTTCCGTTAATTAACAAAGAAGTAGAGGAAGAAGTTCTTTCATGTTTAAACGAAACAGGTTGGCTAACAACTGGGCCTAAAGTAAAATTATTAGAGGATGAAATAACAGAACTGTGTCAAACAAGTTCAACGATATGTGTAAATTCATGGACCTCTGGAATGCAACTTTTAATAAGGTGGTTAGGTCTAGACGAAGAAGATGAAATTATTATACCTGTATACACCTATGCAGCGTCGGCATTTTCGGTAATTAACTCTCGCGTTAAATGTGTATATGTTGATGTTAATAGTGATTTTACAATTAATATTGATGAAGTCGAAAAATCCATTACTGAAAAGACAAAAGCAATCATGCCTGTTGATTTGGGAGGACTTCCTATCGATTATATTGCACTTAATTTACTTCTAAATAAAGAAAGTATTAAAAGTAAATTTAAACCTAAAACAGATTTTCAAAGAAAAATAGGAAGGCCTATTATTATTTCAGATGCTGCGCATTCAATAGGATCTCAAATTGACGGAGTTCCAACGCCATTATTTTCAGATTTCAGTGTTTTTTCTTTTCATTCAGTTAAAAATATTACCACTGGTGAAGGTGGAGCAATTACATTCAAAATATTTGATGAAGTTCAAGATGGATTAATACTTAAAGAATTAAGATTATTGTCTTTAAATGGTCAAAATAAAACCGCCTTTGAAAAAAATTCCCTGGGAGGCTGGAAATATGATATTACAACCAATGGATTAAAAGTAAATATGCCAGACATCAATGCGTCAATTGGATTAGCTCAGATTAAAAAATATAAAAGTATTTTGTTGCCAGAAAGAGAGAAAATATTTTTAAAATACAATTCAATTTTATCTCAATGTTCATGGGCAATTTTACCAACTTTCACTGTTGATAATAGAAAATCATCATGTCATTTATATCAGTTACGGATTGAAGGATTTAAAGAACAGCAAAGAGATGAATTAATTAGCAGGCTGGCGTCATTAGAAATAGGCGTTAATGTACATTATATTCCACTTCCAATGCTATCATACTTCCAAAGTGTTGGATTAGATATAAAAAATTTCCCAAAATCTTATAATCTTTATAAGAATGAGATTTCTTTGCCAATATACAATAATCTATCTTTGAAAAATGTTGAATACGTTTGTGAAAAATTAATCCAATTTGTTAATGAAATTATTGAATAAATGAATATTAATAAATTACTTTCTAAGAGAATTCGCAACATCAAAACAAATCCTTTCTTAGAAGATTTAATAGCACAAAAGAATTTTTTACATTCCCAAATTAATAGTAAAAAAATCCTTGTAATCGGAGGGGCAGGAACTATTGGTAGCTACTATATCAAACAAATTTTAAAATACAAACCTTCGAAAATTACTATCGTAGATATTAACGAGAATGGATTAACAGAATTGACCAGAGATCTTCGAAGTTCTAAATTATTAGATTATAAGCCTTCATACATAACTTATCCAGTAAACTTATTGAGCAATACTTTTGATAAAATATTTAATTCAGATACTTGGGATGTTGTATCAAATTTTTCAGCTCATAAACATGTTCGTTCAGAAAAAGATAAAATTTCAGTGGAAGCATTGATCAAAAATAATATTTATGGAGCTATCAAACTTCTAAACCATTGTGAGCAAAATCCTCCAAATCACTTTTTCAGTGTTTCTACCGATAAAGCCGCAAATCCAGTGAATATAATGGGGGCTTCCAAAAGTTTAATGGAAAAATTGATATTATCAAGGAAGTATAATTTTAGGGTTTCAACTGCTCGATTTGCTAATGTTGCTTTTTCTAATGGAAGTTTGTTAGACGGGTTTATTAATAGGTTTAATAAAAAACAACCTTTGAGCTGCCCTTCAGATATCAAACGTTTTTTTGTTACCCCGGAACAATCAGGACAGATATGTTTATTAGCTACATTTTTAGGTAACTCAGGAAATATTTTCTTTCCAAAATTAGATTTTCATAAAGATCAAATCTTTTTTAAGGATATTGCTTTAGATTTTATAAAGGATAAAGGGCTAGAGCCAATATATATGAATTCAGAAAAAGAAGCAAAAGAGTATGATATTAATAAAAATTTAGGCAGTTATCCCATTTACTTTTTCAATACAGACACTTCAGGAGAAAAAACATACGAAGAGTTTTATACGGAAGAAGAGGATTATGATATAAAAAAATTTGATTCACTGGGATTTATTAATACACCAAAAGTTCAAATATCATTTGAAGATGTCAAAGCTAGTTTTGATGCTATTTTCAACAATTCAAATTCAGGAAAATATGAAATAATAAAAGTTATTAAAAAATATGTTCCAGATTTTATGCATATAGAAACTGGTAAAAATCTTGATCAAAAAATGTAAATCATGCCAAGAATTATTGATGTATTATTATCACTTTTAGCACTTTTATTCTTATTACCACTCTTAATACCAATAGTTATTATACTCCTTTTAACAGGCGAGCATAAGGTATTTTATTTCCAAAATAGGGTAGGCTTTAAGAAAAAGGATTTTAAAATAATAAAATTTGCAACTATGCTCTCAAATAGTCCAAATATGGGAACCGGTAGTTTAACCCTGAAAAATGACCCAAGAGTTCTGCCTTTTGGTTCCTTTTTACGAAAGACTAAAATAAATGAATTACCTCAAATACTAAATATTATAATTGGGGATTTAGCTATCGTTGGTCCAAGACCACAGATGAGAGTTGACTTTGAAAAATATTCAAACAAAGTTCAGGATAAAATATATAATGTAAAACCAGGTTTAACCGGAATAGGTTCGATAGTTTTTAGAGATGAAGAGTCTTTAATTTCACATGCATCAAAAAACGAAAACCCACATGATTTCTACAAGAGAGTAGTAGCACCCTATAAAGGTGAATTAGAGATTTGGTATCATTCTAGACGTTCTTTGTTCGTAGACTTTCAATTAATATTCATAACAGCATTGGCTATATTTTTTCCCGAAACAAGACTCTATGAAAAGTGGTTTAAAGATTTACCCAAACGTAATTTTTAATTAAAAACATAAATATGAAAGGAATAATATTAGCTGGAGGAAGTGGTACTCGTTTATATCCAATAACAAAGGGAGTATCTAAACAGTTACTACCAGTGTATGATAAACCTATGATCTATTATCCTTTATCAGTTCTTATGTTAGCTGACATAAAAGAAATTTTGATTATATCAACACCTAAAGATTTACCTAGTTTTCAAATGATGTTTGATGATGGGTCAGAAATAGGATTAAAGCTATCCTATAAAGAACAACCTAGTCCGGATGGTTTAGCGCAAGCATTCACTATTGGAGAAGAGTTTATCGGTAATGATGATGTATGCTTAGTTCTGGGCGACAATATTTTTTATGGATCTGGTTTTACAGGAATGTTATTAAATGCTAAAAAAAACATTTCTTTAAACAAATCAACAGTGTTCGGATTTTATGTAAATGAACCAAAGCAATTTGGAGTTGCGGCATTTGATTCTGAAGGAAATGTAACTTCCATTGAAGAAAAACCTAAAGAACCCAAATCAAACTATGCAATTGTTGGTTTGTATTTTTATACTAATGATGTAATTCAAATTGCCAAAAACATTAAACCCTCAAGTAGAGGGGAATTGGAAATAACATCAATAAATCAGGTTTATCTTAAAAAACAAAAATTAAAAGTTGAGTTACTTGGTAGAGGTTTTACCTGGTTAGATACTGGAACTCATAGTTCATTGCTTGAAGCAGGAAATTTTATTGAATCAATTGAATCTCGTAAAGGGCTCAAGGTAGCTTGTATAGAGGAAATTGCCTACAGAATGAATTTTATTGATGCCGATCAAGTTAGAAAATTAGCTAAGCCTATGATGAAAAATGGCTATGGTAAATATCTTTTAAGATTAATTAAGCAATAATATGAAGTTTGTTAAATCATCAATACCTGACGTTTTTATAATTGAGCCCAATGTTATTGGAGATGCTAGAGGGTACTTTTTAGAAAGTTATAATGAAAAAGAGTTCGAGGAATCTATTTTTAAAATATCTTTTGTGCAAGACAATGAATCTAAATCCTCTAAAGGTGTTCTTAGAGGTTTACATTATCAAAAACCACCCTACGCTCAAGCCAAATTAGTCAGATGTATTGAAGGCAGAGTTATGGATGTTGCTTTAGATATTAGAAAAGGATCTCCAACCTATGGTAAACATGTAGCAATAGAATTATCTGGGGAAAATAAGAGACAATTATTTATTCCCAGAGGTTTTGCACATGGATTCTCTGTATTAAGCAAAAATGCTGTTTTTGCCTACAAAGTAGATAATATTTACGCACCAGAGTTTGATTCAGGTATTCGATATGATGATCAAGAATTAAATATAAATTGGGGTTTAAAAGAAGAAGATATCCGATTATCTGCAAAGGATAAAGATTTAAAATCCTTTAAAGAAATAAATTCTCCATTCAAATTTTAATATATGAATATATTAGTTACCGGATCTAGTGGACAACTAGGTTCAGAAATAAAGGATTTTGTTACAAACTACAAAAACCATAATTTATTTTTTAGGGATTTACCTGAATTAGATATTTCTAATGTAGATGCCTTAGAAACATTTATTATAAATCAAAATATTAATGCAGTAATTAATTGTGCAGCTTATACCGCGGTTGATTTGGCGGAGCAGGATTCCAAAAGAGCAGAACATGTAAATGCAGAAGGAGTTTTAAATTTGGTGAATGCTTTGAAAAAAGTAAATGGAAAATTAATTCATATTTCAACAGATTATGTTTTTGATGGCAATAATTTTTTACCATATCACGAATCAGACCAGGTAAATCCGGTAGGCGTATATGGAATAACAAAAAGAGCAGGAGAACTAGCTGTAGTTAATTCTGATATTGATGCAATTGTGATACGAACGTCTTGGTTATATTCAGCATATGGAAATAATTTTGTAAAAACAATGCTAAAACTTGGACATGAGAAGCATGAATTTGGGGTAATTTTTGATCAAGTAGGTACGCCGACTAATGCTAGTGACTTAGCAAAAATATGTTTAGATATTTTATCAGATGAAAGTTTAGTAAATATAAGTAAAAAAGGAAAAATTTATCACTTTTCTAATGAAGGAGTAACTTCTTGGTATGATTTTGTAATAGCTATCATGGAGTTGGGGTCACTTGACTGTAATGTTAGACCAATTGAGACTAAAGATTATCCAACTAAAGCAAAAAGACCTCATTTTTCTGTATTAAATAAATCAAAAATTAAGAATGATTTTAAAATAACTATTTCTCATTGGAGAGATTCATTAAAGAAATGTATTGAGAAATTAAATTCGATATAAATAAAAGAAATTTATGAAAAATATTTTAGTAACTGGTGGAGCAGGTTTTATAGGTTCACACTTAGTTAGATTATTGGTGAATAAATATCCAAATTATCATATTTATAATATGGATGTTCTTACATATGCCGGTAACTTAGAAAATCTAAAAGACATTGAAGCTAAAGAAAATTACACTTTTATAAAATGTAATATTTGCGATGTGCAAAAAGTAAACCAAGTTTTTGAAAAATTTCAAATAGATAGTGTTATTCATTTGGCAGCAGAATCCCATGTAGATCGGTCTATTAAAGACCCGTTTTCGTTTGCTCAAACCAACATAATGGGAACACTTAATTTATTGCAAGCTGCAAAAGAGTATTGGAATGAAAATTTTTCAAATAAATTATTCTATCATGTTTCTACGGATGAAGTTTATGGATCTTTAGGTGAGGGTGGCTTTTTTACCGAAAAAACAGCTTATGACCCTCATTCACCTTACTCAGCATCTAAAGCATCTTCAGACCATTTTGTTAGAGCCTTTGCAGACACATATGGTTTGCCAACCGTAATTTCTAATTGCTCTAACAACTACGGATCTTATCAGTTTCCTGAGAAATTAATTCCTTTGTTTATTTATAACATAGTAAATAACAAACGACTACCAGTGTACGGAAAAGGCGAAAATGTAAGAGATTGGTTATTTGTAAAAGATCATGCAAGTGCCATTGATGTCATTTTTCATAAAGGAAAACTAGGAGACACCTACAATATTGGTGGCTTTAATGAATGGAAAAATATTGATTTAATAAAAGTCATAATTAAAACTGTTGATAGATTGCTAGGAAGGGAAGAGGGTACCTCAGATAAACTCATTACTTATGTAAAGGATAGAGCCGGCCATGATTTTCGTTATGCTATTGATGCAACTAAACTTAAAAATGAATTGGGATGGGAACCCTCCCTACAATTTGAAGAGGGAATTGAAAAAACAGTAAAATGGTATCTTGAAAATAAACAATGGATGATTAATATTACTTCTGGAGATTATCAAGAATATTATAATAAAATGTATAATTAATAAATTTAGGTGGATATAATTACTTGTCGTTTAGACCACTTAGATTTTAATTACACTATAAAACTTTTGGATGCAAGGTCAAAATAATATAGAAATAAATCGTTTTTTAGCTCACCTTTTGCATCCATCAGCTGTGATAGATACTTCATATTTTCCTGCGCCTCAGATTTTTTGGGACCGTTTAGTACAACTTAGCAGTGGCCAATTAGTTTTGCCAGCCATTTACGGTGCCTTGAAGCGCAAAAAATTAATTAACCATGTTCCTGTAGATTTAGTGTCCTATTTAAAAGAAATTACAGATTTAAACAAAAACCGTAACAACTCTATTTTAAAACAAATGGCTTTTTTGTCTGGGATTTTTAATAGGGATAAAATAGATCATGTATTTTTAAAAGGGGCTGCCATACTTATAGCAAAACCCTATGAAGCCATAAATGAGCGCATGGTTGGAGATATAGATATTCTGGTTTCTGAAAAAGATCTTTCAAGGGCACAGCAATTATTAATAAATAATGGCTATAATGTAGTATCAAAAGAATTTAATTTCACAAAAGATCTTGATTTTGCAAAACATTTAAAACGGATAGTACATCCAAATTTTATTGCTGCTGTAGAAATTCATAGAAATCTATTAGACCTTACATTAAAAAAACCAATTTTATCTCAACAGTTTCTAAATGAAAAATTACAAAATTCCGACGGGTTTTACATACCTTCAAAAACAAATTTATGGCAACACGCTATTTTTAACTGGCAATACAATGACCTTGGTATGATTCAAAATTCTTTAGCCTTTCGCTCTGTAATGGACGTATTGTATTTGGAGCCCAAAGATATAGTTGATAATCTTGAAACGGCCCCCAAAGCAATAAAGCATTTTTACAGTCTTTTATCACTTTATTATGACAACTATACCACATATTTTCCTTTAAATAAACTTCGTTACAAATGGCAATTGAGTTATTGGTTATTATATAAATTAAATAATTTTTACTTCAGGCTAGGTTACTTATTAAATATTGGATTTATAAGATTAGACTCAAAAACCTACAGAAAAAGAGTTTTAAATAACCCAAAATTATTGGTAAAAAAAATATCAAATTTTTGGAATAAATGATTTCTTTTAAATTAAAGCATTAATTTTCTTTAAAAAGTAAGAAATTTGCATAATTAAAAGTTTTAAAAATCTTCATTAAAAATATTTAGTAGTTTTAT
>PAHI01000036.1 GCA_002705575.1 Fidelibacterota bacterium
TAAATGAAAATATAATAAGTACTACTGAAATTTTTTGTATGCATCTCATAATAACAATATATCCTTTTGTGCTATACTATACATTAAAGAAAATAATTGATAAAATGTTAGCTGATTTACAATTTGTTACAGGCTATAAAATAGGTGATAAATTTAATTATCAGTATCTATTAATTCAGAGTTTTTTAAATCAATTATTGGGTTTATAACTGCCTCTTCAAAGGTATTAATGGTTTCTTCCAAGCTATAGCCTATTTGATCAAGTTTGTCAGCTGCTTCTTCAGGGCTCTTATAAAAATATACGAATATTAAATAAATCATAGTACATACAACAATAATCAATGTCAATTTAAAAAGTTTTTTTATAACTCCATAGCATACTAGAAATAATAAAGATGCTGCAACAATCGTATACAATGTATTTCCAATTATTATCTCATATATATTAACTATAAATTCCATTTTAAATTTTTGTCACATTATTTTATTTGTTAACTGAAATATTACTGATAATCTGATTTCTTTTTGTATCTAGGTAATCAGATATTAACATTTTAATACTATCAGGATCATAAATGTTAGAATACTGATTAAAAGTTAACTTCATAGCATTCTTTATTTCTTCATATATGAAATCCGGGAACTTATCTTTAGGGGCATATCCATTTAAATCTTTTCTCTCATACCAGTCAATCGCCTCATTAATACTATAAAACTCATTATTTCTATTTTTAACCCAAACCTCAGAGGACTCAACTATATACCATTTATAATTTTCAAATCGTCCATCAGGCGACATTTCTTTTGAGACATCTAGTATCATCTTAATAGTGACCGCTAAAATAAAAAAAGTAATAATAAGTATATGTATTCGTTTTATCATGCTATAGTGCCGAGAGTGGGACTCGAACCCACACGTCCCGAAGGACACCGGATTTTGAATCCGGCACGTCTACCAATTTCATCATCTCGGCAATGCTTTTAATTTAAATAAACTGATTTTAAATTCTTACAAGTTTGGTATCTTTATTTTTTTCAACATAAACAAGTAAGGATTTAAATGTTTCATGATTATCTGCCAAATCCCAATCACCTACAACAATCAACTTTTTCTTTGCTCTAGATAAAGCAACATTAATTTTTCTTTTATCTTTAAGTAAATCCGATTTTATATGATCTGATAAACACATAGAGAAAATAATTATATCTCTTTCATCACCTTGAAATCTGTCAATTGTATCAACAATCTGTTTTGAATTAATTATCAAACTATGATTATTTGAATAGAACATTTCAATTTTTCTTCTAATCATTGCAACTTGAGCTCGATAAGGAGCAATAACTCCAATACTATTGGTAGAAATACCCTTATTAATTAAAAAGTTTATTACATCTAAAATAACTTCTGCCTCCTCATCAACTGATTTTGAACCTACATTTGATTTGTCACTCTTACAATGAACAAGGGTTATAATATTCTTTGGATCGCATATTTTTCCAACTTTCGATGTTTCCTGCACAGGTTTATATATATTTGAAAAGGTTACAGAATTATTATTTTTAAGTTCATTATCATAAAAAGTTCTGGATATATAATTTCCTATAACAGGATTCATTCTATGCTGTGTATCCAACATAACTTTTGTATTTGATGGTATTTTATCATTCTCGAACAATGTTTGAAAAAGTGTTTTATTTAAATCTTTAGCATTAGGACTTTGAATAACAGGAGGCTGCTGAAAATGGTCTCCCACCAATATAAATGATTCTGCTAATCTTATTACTCCGATTGAATTTGGTATAATCATTTGCGAAGCCTCATCCATAATAGCAACATCATACAATTGATTTCCAATCAAATCATCATATTTACCTGATAGCCACGCATAGGTTGTACCAATATACACTGGACGTTTTTTTATAATTTTTTTAATTTTTTCAACTTTCACACGAATATTACTTTCATCAGAACTATCTCCATCAATATTTTTATTTGAATGCAATTCCTCAATTCTATAAAAATCAACCTCAGGTGCATGGATATTAATCTTTCTTATTAGTTCATCTATAGATCTGTGTGTAAAACATGATAAAATAATTTTCCTTCCTTTTTGATGCATTTGCTGAACTATCTTTGCAATTGTAAGAGTTTTACCCGTACCTGGAGGGCCCTGAATTAATAAAAAATCTTGGACTCCTAAGGCTAAAGCAATAGCTTTTTTTTGAGATTCATTAAGCTCAACAATACTATTTAAATTTTCAACTTGAATCAACTCATTATCTCTACAAACAGAACTATTAATTAATACCTCTTTCAATCTTTTTAAATGAGGTATATTTAAAAGATTGAAAATAGATGGATAATTCCTATCAAAAATTGCTTCTGAATTAATTGCATCTATCCATATAGGAATAAATTTTAAAGATTTGCTTATTTTTAGCTCAATTGTATCTTCAGAAATATCAGAAATTATACTCTGAACACACTCACCTTTTAAGGGCCCATTTTCATCACTTATTAAACAAAAATCTTTTTCTCTTAAATCTGATTTATTATCACATTTTAATTTTATCTTAAATTTACTTGAAAATAATACTTCTTTAACTTGAACACATCTTCCCAATTCGATTCTTACGCATGAATCATTATTCAAAAAACTACCAATTTGTTTTTTAATAGTACTCGATTCTTCTGTTAAATAAGTATTAAAAAGTTTAAAGAAAGACTTTTCCTCACTTGAAAAACTATGATAACTATTTATAAGTAATGGGGGCAGATTAAATTTTGACAAACTAAGATCTACATTATTTATACAATCGCAAACTGAGGTATAAAAACATTTATCACATTTTTTATATCTTTCATTATCATAATCAACATTAAACAAAATATCAGCAGAAATCAACCTGTTTCTTAGATTAATAACATTTGATTTCTCTGCATAATTAAAATCAGCTTTCATTCCTAAATCAATTTGAGAATTTAGCTTCATGTTATAAAACTTACAATCACCTGAATATATAATAAGAGGAGAAAGCACTTCTTTATCTTTATATTTGTTACTCAACAACATTGAATACGCTTGAGCTTGAAATGCATGACCCGTTTTAGCCTTACGCTTCCAACTTTTACCTGTTTTTAATTCAATAGCAAGAACACTTTTCTGATCCATAATGACAGCATCAATTTTACCTTTCATCCCTAAATGACTATCTATAATATAATGTTCAGTAAAAATCTCTTTATTATCGATAAATTTTTTACTTTTTTTAATATATAAATAAATCGCATTTAAATGATTCCTTGTAATAGACTCAATTTCATTAAAATCAAGACCTAGCAAAGCAAAATCAAAACTTCTTTTGACAAGGCTTCCAATTAATCTTTTATTAAGGTTTCTAAAAAAAATCTCTTTATCACCTGAATATCCTTGCATTAAATCCTCAAAAACCTCATGAATAATATTCCCTATTAACATGTATTTGTTCTGCTTTCTAATTGAAAACCTATTATTAAATAAAGAACGTTCATAAAAATCAAATTGAGTTAAAGAGGTGACATTAATAATCCAGTCTGGCTCTATGACAATATAAGAATTTAAACTTTCATCGAAATCAATACAGGTTCCTTTGACCTGCACATTAACTAAAGATACTGAAATTTGATCTACAGATATCAATGTTTTAGAAGCATTTAATATTTGTTTTATGATATAACTAGATTGATTAAAAAACCTATTTAATTTTACTGTATATATATTACCAAGGTAATCAACTCTTAAAAAATTATCTAAATCAATATCAACTACTTTAGCAGTAATATTTTGCAATTTTTCATGCATAACTTTATCTAATTTTTATTTAAAAGGTACCGCTCAAAAGACTTCAAAATTTGAACCTGTTCAGAATCAAGGTTTTCAGAATTACCCAATCTATCTCTTATATCTTCAATCGATTTCTGCATAGTATTTCTCTTTCTACCGCTATGATCTATATGTTCATCTTCATTGATAGAATGAAGATAGTTATCAAATTGTTTTTTAACATAAGGAGATAGGAGTTCATAGTAATTTCTACCCATTAACCTTATTGCAACTTTTTTTACATCTTCAAAAGATATCGATTCAACAAAATTATTTTTAGCCTCTATGTCATCTATATTATGAAATTCTTGACATATTTTCTTTTTATTTTCATCAAAAAAGAATGAGCCTTTTTTACGTGTGTACAATGAAGCATCTATATCGATTTCCTTATGTTCAAAAACTTTATTTAACACTTTATCTGATAATTTTTCTATAATTTTATAATTTGATTTAATCCAATTTATGTTATTATTGTACAAATCTTTCTTTTTATCAGTAGAAACATTATACTTTTCTTTTATCGGCAATATGAAGTCTGGGACACCTGTCTTCCTTTTAATAACACTTTTCTCAAGCTCAAATAGAATATTTTTAGAATTAATTGAATTAAAATCTTTAGTATCTAATCTCAACCAAAAACTTCTATTTAATTCATTTTGATAAGCAATTTTAACGCATAAAGACATACAATTATTTTTATAGCCGAATCTATTTCTTATAAAAATACCTTTTTCACACTCTAACGAATCTGACAACCTTACTTTATCCAATGATTTAATTCTTTTCAAATCAATCTCTTTATCAAAATTTTGACATAGATAACACCACATATCTGGATTAACTTCCTTAAATCTTCTTGCAAGTTCAATGGTTGCTAAAACATCGACGACAGCATCGTGCGCCATACCTCTTGCCAAACCATTCAAGTCATTTAGATTTTCTAATTTTAAATTTGGTCTCCCGTTGATTTCTGGCCATCGAAGAGCATTCTTTTGATATAAATAATAAAGTATTGTTATTGGCATAACATCCATTCTAATACAATTAGAGCTACTATTTTGATTCGAATAAGGATTTAATAAATTCCTATCATATGCAAACCTCATGAACTCATCATCAAAACTAATTGTATTATACCCTATATTTATTGTATCAGGAGATGATAAAACAGAATGCATCTTCATTACTGCCTCATACTCTTTATCACCATTAAGAATCATATCTACATTTAACCGATTAACAATTAAAGCACCTGGCTGAGGAACAACATCTCTTCGTAACTTTAATCTGTATTGATATCTTTCAATTTCATTGAAATCTAAATCAGTCTTTACGGCTGCAAATTGCAAAATCTGATCGAAAGCCGGATTTATTCCTGTAGTTTCTAAGTCATAAAAAACATAATATTTAAAAGAATTAATATCCATATAAAAATTTATCAATTATGATGTTTGGCACAAACTATCAATCTTTACTTTTATTATTTTGTTTTTTAATGTTTTTATTGTTTTTTTTAACCTTACTTTGATTGGCCTTTTCTGAATTTAAGCCTTTAAAAGCATCTGGATATTTTTTCCTTAATTGTTTAAATCTTTTTCTATACAGTTTTCTTAATGATTTCAACTCTTCATTTCTGCTTTCTTTGATTCTAGCAATTCTTTTTTGATACTTGTCCTTAACAGCATCTTTCTCATTTAAATAGTCTGATTTTATCTTGTCAATCTCGTACATAACCTTAGGATTATTGACTTTTAATTCCAGAAAATCATCTTTTTTATAAATAATCTCTTTGTTTTTTAAGTCACTTTTAGTTGATAAGCCAAAACTTAAAAGTAAAATCATAGTTACGTTTAATATTCTATATTTATTCATAGTTTTTGTCCTTTTATCTATCTTCTAGATTGAAGTTTTGCTAACAATCTCAATATTTCTAAATAAAGCCAAATCAATGTCACTAATAAACCAAATGCACTATACCATTCCATATACTTCGGCACATTTTTTTCAGATGCCTCCTCTATGAAATCAAAGTCTAATACAAGATTCAGGGATGCTACAACTACAACGCCTAAACTGAATATAATCCCAAAAGTACCGTTACTATGTATCAAACTAATTCCAGAACCGAAAAAACTCATAATAAAACTTATCAAATACACAAAGAATATACCGCCTGTGGCAGCGACAATCCCTAACTTGAAATTTTCTGTTGGCTTTATTATTCTTGACTTATATAAAAACAATAAAGTTGAAAAAATTCCAAAGGTTATAAAAATTGCTTGAGTTACAATCCCATCATACGATTCCGAATAAACTTTAGAAATAGAACCTAATGCTAAACCTTCAAAAACAGCATATAATGGTACTGTGTATGGAGACCAATGCTTTTTAAAAATAGTAGCTAATGCTAGACACATACCAATAATAAAACCTACAAATATAAAACTATAATTATTAGCCACATAACCAATCACTCCAAAACAAAATAATATCAAAAGACTTAATGAGGTCTTATTAACCGCTCCATTTAAAGTCATAACATCGTTAGATGTAGACGATTTTACTTTAAAAACATTTGCATTAAGCGCTGGGTTACCAGATCTAAATGATAAGTGTGAATTCATATATTTTCCCTTTTTTATTTAACTAAAACAAATATTAAGCTTAAATTTAATATATAATCTATGTTTACTGAACTAAATATTATTTATCCTAATAAAAATTGCAACCAACAAATTCTTGAATTGCTCAAAAATGAAAAAGAATTATTTGTAAAAATAAAAAATTGTTTGAATTACTCTATTTATAATGACACGTATTCTAATAAAATAATATTCACTATAAAATGGCATTCTAAAGAAGATATGCAAATTGCAAATGAAGACTTTAGTAAACAAAGAAAAAAAAATAAAGAAAAGTTGATGAAATTTCAGAATTTCCCTACTGAAGTATTTTATTTGGATGAGATTTGTTAGATCAAACTAACACAAAATTACAACTTTCTACAATTTAATATTGCAATCTTCCATAATTTCAGTGATTAGTAGCTGAATAATGTTATTGTACGAATTATCTACAGATCTTCCGCTCTTTATAATAAGATTATATTCATCAAAAGAAAACTTAGAAATAAATTTATTTAAGCTACAAACACATATTTCTTCTAAATCATCAAGATTTTCTACTTGAGATTTACCATCATCAATGCATTTTCTCAAAATATCTGATTTTATACTATCTGTCCAACCTGAATTTTTACAGCTGATTAAAAAAATACTTAATAATAGTAAGTAAAATACGGATAAATTAATTTTTACTTTCATTAGATAAATCAATTTTAAAGCAATCTGAAATAATAGCATCTAGAACTCTTTCTGTCCTATCAATATATTCTTGATTATTCTCAATATCTAAAATTTCAATTTCAGCCCAAGTAAATTCATCCATAAATTTATTAACCTGACAGAGACACTCTAGTTCATTCTGTCCTTCCTTCATACAATCACTTACATACTGATTAATTTTTTCTAATGGCCAATCTGAGGGCTTCAAATTATCATCCTTATTACAATTGAATAATAAAAGAAGTACAACAAAACATAACAACCTATTTAAAATCAATTTGACACTCCTTAATAAAATTATATTTTCAAATCACTTTAATAAAAAAGGAAGAACCTAAAAGCCTCCTCCATTAGAAGCAAAAGACTCTTCCTTTCTTCAATGGTAGCGGGGGCAAGATTTGAACTTGCGACCTTTGGGTTATGAGCCCAACGAGCTACCAGACTGCTCCACCCCGCGTCATATTTTTAAAAATTCCTCCGCACGCAAGAATTCTTAGCCTGAATCTTACCTTTAATAAAAAGGAACTAAAGATAGCTATTATTTTATATAAAATTCAACAAAACTTTTATTTTTTATCAATTTTTAACAAAAACTATCTTAGAAGAATACTCTTTTTTATTCTGAAATACTTTTAAAAAATAAACTCCAGATGAATTCAGATAATCATCTGTTTTAAGATTAAAATAATTTATCCCTAATTGCAAATCATCTATTTTTAAACTAGATATTTTTCTACCTAAAACATCATAAATATCAATTCTTAAACTACTATTAATATCACTCACGCCTAACTTTAAAATTAATTCATTACCAGAAAAAATTGGATTAGGATATATAGTTATTTCATTTTTATCTGATTTTATTAATACTTCAGTAGATACTTGACTGCTTTGTAATGATGTTAATACAATATAATACAAATCACCATTATCTATATTATCAATATATAAATTACTATCAATGTAATCTATAATGCCTCCATTGAAAGATTTAACTATATTATAACCTTTAAAAACATTGATTGGAAAAATTGTTTCAATAAAAATGTCAGAATATGGAACAAATTTACTAATAGTTGCAGAGTAAGGATCAATACTCAGGTCATAACTATTATTAGTGTTTGGATAAATAATTGTACTATTGATGTCTGAAAAATTAATTGGCATTATTAGTTGCTGATCTTTATGATAATACATACTTTCATTAAAATAAGGAAAATGTCCACAAAAAAGACTTCTTGATATAAATTCACTCCAAGCTCTAGCAAAAGAATCATTAAAATCTTGCTCAATAGTACTAATAATTGCATCTCTAGCACTCATTCCCGTTGAATAGTTCTGCCATATTCTTCTTATAATTGTTGAATTAAATTGACTATCTAAACCTTCCTCATCAATTATTCTTGACAAATAATGCGCAAACAGAGCCATACTATACCCAAAATTAGCCTGTGAAGATGAATCAGAACCATCAAATTTTTGTGTTACATTGCTGAATATTCCATCTGGATCATATGTGAACGCTAAATAATCATTGCAATCATCATAAATAACATCTTCAAACCACATTGAAGTCATTTCTAATAAAAAGTCATGATCACTAAAAGGATTTGGTCTATAAGCTCTTTGAACAGCATGAAAGTATTCATGAGCAACAGAAACCTTCATTTTCTGAATTGGAGAAGTACAATAATTAGAAAAAAACTGATAATCATTATCAATTGTAGTATAACTCGCTCCTGTTATAGAATTTTCGACTGTATTTTTCCCCCAAACACCTTGATTCTTTATATATATATCATGAATCCCATCTCCATCATCTGGTTCTTCTAAATAACCCATAGTATTTATTAAAAGAGCTCTTGATTCTTCCGCTACATCAGCTACTAACTCTATATAGTCAGGAATGTAATTCTGATTCTCATCTCCTTCTATAGGTAAGTTTCCATTTTCATCAGAAAGATCATAGTGAACCATGAAATTACCTGATTCAGACATAAAAAATGTATCTAGCTGGGGCCTAGATCTATTAGGATTAAAATCTATTAAGCATCTATCTCCGCATATAAAAAAACTTAATAGCAACCAAATAGTCATGTATAAATAAATAATCATTTTTTTCTAAAACTTATTTTTAAAGATAAACCTTGCAAATCAAACTTTAATCTTAACTGATTCTCTATATACCTTTTATATGACACAGGAAACAAATTTGGATGATTTGCAAAGAGAACAAACAAAGGAGGCTTATTTCTTATTTGAGATATAAATTTAACTTTTAAATTTTTTCCTTTAACTGATGGAGGTGGATTTTTAGTTAAAATTTTATTAAGCCATAGATTCAATTGATTAGTATTTATCTTCGTATTACTTTTTTTATAAATAGATAGAGAAGCTCTTAAAATATCTTGCACTCTTTTATTTGTTTTCACTGAAGTAAAAATAATAGGATAATTAGATATTGCAGGATACATATTAATAATATTTTTTTTATACTCGTTTATAGTATGAGTATCTTTTTCAATCAAATCCCATTTATTAAATACGACAACCATTCCTTTGCCTTTATCTATTACCATTCTAGCTATATCACGATCCTGATTGTCAAATCCTTTATCACCATCTATTATTAAAAGTGCTATATCGCAATAATCAACAGACCTATTAGTTCTGACTAAACTATAGTACTCAATACTTTCTTTAATTTTAGAAATTTTTCTTAACCCTGCAGTATCAATCAACTTAATAGTTTTATTATAGTATTTAAAATATGAATTAATCGAATCACGAGTTGTCCCAGCAATATCAGTAACTATATTTTGTCTTTTATTTAATATTCTATTAACAAAAGATGACTTGCCAACATTTGGCATACCAATGACTGCAATGCTAAAATCATATTTTTCTTTAAAATCTGATGTTTTAATGGTTGACGATTCTATTGCTTCTAACAAATTTACCATATTATAGCCTGTTTGAGCAGATACCAACACTGGCTCACTAAGCCCAAGCTCATAGAATTTATTTTTTTCAAATTCTACTTTATTAGTATCAACTTTATTAAGGACAAAAATATATGGTTTGCCTGATTTCAAAACCATCTGAGATAATTCACGATCATTAGAAGTTATTTCTTTGCGAATATCCATTACAAGTAGAATTAAATCAGATTGCTGTTGAGCAACTACTGACTGTAAATTTATTTCTTGATTCATTACATCTTTAGATTTATCATTAAATCCGCCTGTATCAATTATATTGTAATCTTTATTTGCCCAATTAAATGATTGAATAACCCTATCTCTTGTAACTCCTTCAATTTCAGAAACAATAGAATAATTTTTGCCAACCATGCGATTAAACAGAGTTGACTTACCAACATTAGGCCTACCAATAATAGCAATAACAGAATTTTTCATAATTTTATTTTGTATAATTTGAAATTTATCATTTAAAGCTTAATTTACAATTACTAATAAATAAAAAATAATTGTAATTATGTACTTAGATAAAACGATTCTATATTCTTGCTGCCTAATGATAAAAATAGCGGACTCAGACAATCATATATGTAATAATGAATTAAATATAATTAAAGAAATCTTAATTGATTTTTTTAAAATATCAAAAAAAAAATCTTCCAAATATATAGAAAGAGCAAAAGAGAAAACAAATAACTCTGTTGATTATTTTAAATTTTCTAAATATTTAGAAAGTCAATTTTCATACCAAGATAAATTAGATTTACTGAAATGTATTTTTGAAGTAGGATATTCAGATGGAAAACTTGATTCCATAGAATACCATTATATAAAAATAATATCAAATTTATTCAATATCGAACATAGAGATATGATAAAATCAAAGATTGAAATGAAAAAATTCTTTTAATTTGATGAAAATTCTTTTTCTTTTGATTTTTCAAGCTCACCTAACTTAGCAATAGAGCTATCTACACTTTCTTGAACATTTTCAAGAGCCCTCTTTAAATTATCTTCTGATAATCCTTCGTTTTTCTGCAAACTTTTAAGCTTATCATTAGCTTCTCTTCTAAAATTCCTTATGGAAACTCTTCCTTCTTCGATTATCTTATGTACAAATTTAATTAATTCTTGTCTTCGTTCTTCTGTTAAAGCAGGTACATTAAGTCTAATAACACTGCCATCATTATTTGGACTCATATCAAGATCTGACGATATTATCGCACTTTCAATCATTTCAAGAGACGATGGGTCAAAAGGTGTTATAACAATTAATTGAGGTTCTGGCACAGAAAAATGTGCAATATTTTTTAATGATTGCCTGGACCCATAGTAATCAACTTTTACACTATCTAACATAGCTGTTGAAGCTCTTCCTGTTCTTATTTTACTCATTTCTAAAGTATAGTGATCAATCGTATTTTTCATTTGCTTATTTAAATCATTATATATCACTTCTTCCATTTTATATCTCCTTTAGAAATAACTGAACCTTCTTTTTTAAAATCAAATATATTTTTCAAGGAATCTTTTTTTGTAATATCAAAAACAATGATTGGCAAATCATTTTCCTTGCAAAGTGTTATCGCGGTCAAATCCATAACTTTAAGTTCTTTATTAATGGCTTCTTTATAAGTAAGGTTGTCATATTTAATAGCTTCTTTATTCAAACAAGGATCTTCGCTGTACACACCATCAACCTTAGTACCTTTAAGTAAAATTTTAGCACCTACTTCAACAGCCCTTAAAACAGCCGATGTATCAGTAGTAAAGTAAGGATTTCCAGTTCCTCCAGCCAATATAACTATTCTTTTCTTTTCTAAATGCCTTGTAGCTCTTCTTCTAATATAAGGCTCAGCAACTTTTTTAATAGTTAAAGCTGACATAACTCTAGATTCAATATTATTTTTCTCAAGCGCAGATTGCAATGCAAGAGAATTCATAACAGTAGACATCATACCTATATAATCAGCAGTTACACGATCCATTCCTCTAGATGCAATTTCAACACCTCTGAAAAAATTACCGCCACCAATAACAATAGAAATTTGCACTCCTCTAGAATAAATTTCAGTTATATTATTAGCCAAACCTTGTATTATTGATGCAGAAATACCAAACCCCTTATCACCCGCAAGGTATTCTCCACTAATTTTAATCAAAATATTTTTTAATAAAGGAGAGACAGAAGAAGCCGTCATATAATTTATTGATTCAAATCATCAGAAGGAGCTTTATTTAAACTTTCTCCAAGCTGAAATCTTGAAAATCTTGATATGGATATATTTTCACCTAACTTTGCAATTGCATCAGTAATAACATCTTTAATAGTCATATTGGAATCTTTAACAAAAATCTGTTCTAAAAGAACACTTTCTTTAAAAAACTTTTCAATTCTCCCATCAACCATTTTTAGAGCAATATTCTCTGGTTTACCTGAATTTTTTGCTTGTTCTAAGTATATCGATTTTTCTTTAGTGATAGTCTCATCGGATATATCATCTCTTGAAACAGCTATTGGTGAAGATGCTGCAATATGCATTGCAATATCCTTACTTAATTCTTGAAAAACAGGTGTTTTAGCTACAAAATCTGTTTCACAATTAATTTCTAACATAACACCTAACTTAGAACCTGGATGCATATATGTTGAAATCAATCCATCTTTTACTTCTCTTCCTGCTTTTTTCTGAGCTTTAGCTATTCCATTTTTTCTAAGAATATCCATAGCTTTTTGAACATCACCTTTAGATTCAGAAAGAGCTTTTTTACAGTCCATAATCCCTGCACCTGAGATTGCTCTTAAATCTTTAACTTTATCTGCAGATATCAAAATTTACTCACCACTGTTATTTACTTTATCGACAACAAAATCTTTAGATTCATTTTTATGAATAGAAGAAGCCTCAAGACCTTCATTATTTTTTTCATTCTCAAAATTCATAGCCCCAACAAGATAATCTAATATAAGCTTAACTGTTTTTATAGAATCATCATTTGCTGGTATAGGGAAATCTACAATAGATGGGTCAGTATTTGTATCTACAATTCCAAATATTGGTATTCCTAAAATCTTTGCTTCGTCAATAGCAATTTTTTCATGATTTGCATCAACTACAAACAAAGCGCTAGGAACATGACGCATATCTTTTATGCCTCTATGCAAGTCTGATAATTTTATTCTCTCTCTCTCTAATTGAAGGACTTCTTTTTTTGTTAGATTTTTATATATTGCCGACGACTCTTTTTCTAATTTCTCTAATCTTCTAATACTTTTTTTAATTGTAACAAAATTAGTTAAAATTCCACCAAGCCACCTTTCCACTATATAAAACATACCGCAATTATCTGCTGACTCCTGAACTGCATCTTTAACTTGGTTCTTAGTGCCAACAAAGAGAATAGTGCCTCCTTTTTGTGTAATTTTTATTAATTCTTTTTTTACTTTATCCAGACATTGAATAGTAGATTCCAAATCAATAATATGAATACCATTCTTCTTTGTTGCTATATAAGGCAAAAAGTTAGGATTCCATCTAGAAGTAGGATGTCCAAAGTGAGCTCCTGTAGCTAATAATTTATCAATAGTTATTGTTTTATTATCCATTTTTTTACCTTTTAGAGAATTGAAATTTCTTTCTTGCTCCAGGCTGACCATATTTTTTTCTCTCAACTTCCCTAGAGTCTCTTGTTAACATACCTGCTTTTTTCAAAGGAGATCTCAAATCTTTATTCATGATTTGCAAACCTTTAGCTATCGCAAGCCTAATTGCACCAGCTTGACCTGTTTGTCCTCCACCTTCAACTTTAACATTAATATTGTATTTATCAGAAAGATTGGTTAAAGCTAATGGCTGCCTTAAAATCATCTTAGAAGTATGCCTAGAAAAATACTCATCGATATCTTTTTTATTAATAGTTATTTTACCATTTCCTATATAAAAGTAAACACGAGCGACTGATTCTTTTCTTCTTCCAATCGTGCTTACATTATATTTTTTAGCTACCATTTAAATTTCTAGCTTTCGAGGGTTTTGACTTGAATGAGGATGATTAGCCCCTGAATAAACCTTTAAATGCTTTAACAGCTTTCTTCCTAACTTATTGTGAGGCAACATACCTTTTACAGCATTACTTATAATTCTATCAGGGTATTTTGATTGCATATCATTGTAAGTGATTATTTTTTGACCGCCAGGATAACCTGTATGCCTCCAATATTTTTTTTGATTGCTCTTGTTTCCAGACAAAGTAATTTTATCTGCATTAATAACTACAACAAAATCTCCCATATCAAGATTAGGAGTAAAAAAAGGCTTATGCTTGCCTCTTATAACTTGAGCGATAGTACTAGCTAACCTACCGAGCTTTTGATTGGCGGCGTCAACAATAAACCAGCTCCTTTCAATTTGTTCTTTTTTTATAGATAATGTTTGCATTTATTTCCACTATAGCCTACTAAATTATAATCATTCTTTTTATTAAGCAAGTTAAAGTATTAAATAATATGGAATTTATTTTTACAAGCCACAAAATCAATCTTTCCCTTCATTGATTTTCCTATTAAGCATGAATTTTTTGAAAGAGAGTAAATATGACTTTGTTCGAAAACCCAGTCTGAATTAGGATTAATAACAGTAAAATCAGCAACCTCATTCTTAGATATTTTACCTAAATCGATATTCATTACACGACTAGGATTGATTGTAAACAAATCAATAACTTGCTCTATAGAGAAGCCTTTTTGACTTAAAATTCTATTGGAATATGGAAATGCGGATTCTAATCCTATAGTTCCAAAATTAGAATTCAGCAAATCAGACTCTTTGTCTTCAATTTTGCTCGGATGATGGTCAGAAACGATACAATCAATTACACCGCTTCTTAAGCCTTCAATAAGGGCATCACTATCTTCTGAGGACCTCAAAGGTGGAGATACCTTATAAAAAGCATTATAATCTTTCAACTCTATTTCTGAAAGACCTAAATGATGAGGTGTTACTTCTGCTGTTAATAATAAACCTAAATCCTTATACCTTTTAATAATAGATACAGACCTACTTGAAGATATACGAGGAATATGAATTCTTGCACCAATATAATTTGCGATTTCTAAATCTCTTAAAATTCCAACAGTTTCAGATATAAATGGATTAGCAGGAAGTCCTTTCTTAAAGGAAAAGAAACTTTCATTAGACATACCATCATTAACAAGATCAATGTTTTCAGCATGATTTATAACTGGAATTTCAAACATTTTACAATATTCTAGGGCATTTTTTAGAACTTGTGCATTTTTAACATTCCTATGAGCATCAGATATAGCAACAACACCTCCTTTAACCATTAATCCAATCTCACTTAATTCTTTCCCATCTAAATTTTTAGTAATAGAACCTATAGGAAATATATTAATATCTATTAATCTAGATTTTTCAATCAAAGATTCTACAGATTCTGCATTATCGATTACTGGATTAGTATTAGGTAACATACACACTTTAGTATAACCACCTTTTAAAGCAGCCTTAGATCCAGTTTCCAAAGATTCAATATCCTCATAACCAGGCTCTCCAAAGTGGGACCTTAAATCTAAAAAACCTGGACATATAATCTTACCAGAACAATCAATAGCATTATAACCCTCTAATGCTATGTCTTTGCCAACATCTACAATCACACCATTATCTATTAAAATATCATTTTTTTTACTACTTTTATCAATAGGGTTATATATAGTACCTCCAGTCAAAAGATACTTATCAAATTTTTTTGTTTTACCTACCATTTTTTAATCGGAACCTCCTAATAACAAAAAAAGAACACTCATTCTAATTGCAACACCATTTAAAACTTGCTTCAATATTACAGAATTAGGGCCATCAGCCACATTACTATCAATTTCAACCCCCCTATTAATTGGACCTGGATGCAAAACCAGAACATCATTATTGTAAGTTTCTAATCTTTTTTTATTAACACCAAAAAGTTTCCTGTATTCTCTTATAGATGGTATAATTCCAATACCCATTCTTTCTCTTTGAATTCTTAAAATGTTGATAGCATCTGACCACCTGATAGTTGAGTTAATATCATGCGAAACATCTATACCTAACTGCTTTATATTTCTAGGTATTAGATTAGGAGGACCACATACTCTAACCCTAGCTCCCATTTTGATAAGTCCATATATATTTGAGCGAGCAACACGACTATGTAGTATATCTCCAACTATAGAAACCTTAAGACCTTCAATCTTACCAAACTTTTCTTTTATACTCATAATATCTAATAAGCCTTGAGTAGGATGCTCATGAAACCCATCCCCTCCATTAACTATAGCAGCATCTACATAATTTGTAAGATTTATGCACGATCCCGGCGAAGAATGCCTAATGACTATACAATCTATTTTCATTGAATGAATATTCTGTATAGTGTCTTTAAAACTCTCCCCCTTTTTTAAACTGGATGTTCCTGAAGAAAAGTTCGTAACATCTGCAGATAACCTTTTTGCTGCCAATTCAAAAGACATCTTAGTCCTAGTTGAGTTTTCAAAAAATAAATTCAAAATATTCTTGCCTTTCAAAGAAGGAACTTTTTTTATAGGCCTATCAAGAACTTCTCGAAATTTAAAAGCAGTGTCTAATATTTTAAAAATATCTTGTTTTTTTAAGTCTTCTAATCCAAATAAGTGTTTGACCGATAATACGCTCATTTACTGACCTTTATTATGCTATCTAGTTTATCAGTTTCAACCATATTAACCATAATATGTTCATCGATACTAGTTGGTAAATTTTTCCCAATAAAATCTGGCCTAATTGGTAATTCTCTATGCCCTCTATCTACCAAAACAGCTAATCTTATATTTTTAGGCCTTCCAAAAGAAAAAATTTCATCAATAGCAGATCTGATTGTTCTGCCTGTATACAAAACATCATCAACTAATATTATCTGCTTATCATTTAAATCGCATGGAATTATCGATGGGCCTAGTTTAGGAGTTAAAAATTTATTACTAAAATCATCCCTATGAAATGTTATATCTAAGGTACCTATAGGCAATAATAACGATTTAATCCTTTTTATTTCTTTAATTATTCTTTGAGCGACAAACTCACCTCTAGTCTTAATACCTATTACAACGACATCAGACAAATCACCGCAAGACTCAATAATTTCATGACTAATACGCGTTATTATTTTACTAACATCTTCTTTTTCAACTAGTATATTTTTATTTTTCATTTAATGCAAATCAATATGCTGAAAGAGGAAATAAAGGAGAAACAGAATTTACACTTTTACTGCCTCTCAGAACAGTATTAAAAGTTAATCTATGTAAATAATATATATAATAATCTTATAAGTAAAAAATAATAATATTAAATTATACTTTATAATCATGCTCCTACTAAACTTATATATTGTCAAAAACTTCTTATCAAAATTTATTTTTATTATAATAACCTTTAATTGTCTATTTCTAATTGTAGACATAATTGACCATATAAATAAATTTATAGAATCAGATATCCCCAAAATACAAATCTATTATTACTATTTTTATTCTATACCATGGTTTATAAGTATATCTTTACCTATGACAACCTTATTAGCATGCATATTTACAATAGGAGAGCTTCAAAAAAGACATGAACTAACAGCTATAAAAGCGTCTGGAATAAGCCTCAGAAAACTGACATCCATATTGATATTTATTGGTTTAATTATTAGTATAACATCATTTTTATTTGACAATACTCTTGTTTCATCATCAATAAAAAAAAGGAGCGAAATATCAAAAAGATACTTAGATAATAACGCTAAAAAAGAAGCTATAAGAAAATTTCATATTACAAATGATGATAAAGAATCATTTGAGATTATTTATATAAAAAATTACAATTTTATAAATAACATAAGTAGAAATGTATCTATTCAAAAAATAAAACAAAATAAACTTATACAATCTGTTGAAATTGACTCTATGATATGGGATAATAAAAACACTCAATGGATCTGCCGAGGAATCAAAAAACGAAATATCAGCAACAACTATAAAACAACTTTTATAGATGAGGAAAAAACCCAATTCAAACTTCAAGATGGAGCCAAATTTAAAGAAGGGGACTTAATCAAATTCTTACCAAAATCAGATGAGCTAAATTATTGGGAATTAAAAAATTTATCACTAAGAAGACCTGAAAATATACGTTTAAAAGTAGACTATAACTTTAAAATAGCATTTAGCTGCACGAGCCTTATTATGATTTTATTTGGTATAGGATTATCCATCAAAAAACCTCGAACTAATTATGCCACAGGAATAGGGCTAGGTGTTATGGTTATATTTTTATACTACATAGGAATAAAGTTTGGACAAACACTAGGCTATAAACAAGTACTAAGCCCATTTATATCAGTATGGCTTATAAATATTATCTTCTGCTCAATAGGAACATGGTTATTCATCAAAATACGGACCTAATTATTTTCATCGCTTTGAAAACTTTCTTTTACCTTATCAAAAACCGTACTAAGGAAATTTTTTATTTTATCTATAAATGTAAGCTTATTTTGATCTGATTTCTTATAGTCATAATACATACTAAGTGCTAAATCTGCACCTCTAGTACTATTCAAAGAAAACCCCCCAATATAGCCATAACCAATATCTAGTTTCATATTACCAAAATTATAACCGGTCCCAAACCCCACTCTTTGCTTATCCTTACCTCCAAGAGTAATTCCTAATCTTAAAGGTATCTTCGGGTTTTTGTTAATTTCAGTACCTATTGAAATCTTCCATTTTTCTTCATTACCAAACATATTATCAAAACCTGTCATGATGTCGGCAGCAATAACAACATCTTCTTCTTTAAAATTTTTAGATACTCCAAATCTCAAAAAAGTAGGATAATTCATAGTAAAAGCCTCTGCTTTAAAAGAGCTTAAATCATTTAAATTATCTGTTGGTATAAAAACCCTACCATCTGTAATCTTAACAATCTTATCAGATTCAATTATTTGCTCATCTGAAGAGACTATTTCAGACAAATCTCCTGTCTGATCTATATAGAAAGGAGGCATATCTCCTATATAATTAAGAGGATCGATAACAGGAATTTCATCAACATTAATAATTGACACTTTATACGTTTCAGTTTTAAACAAGTCTTGAGTGCTTGCACCTCCTAAAAGAGTCTCAGAACTTAGAGAATCAATCTTAAAACTAAAGAAAAAATACTCTTTCTCCCTAACAGGAAATGATACACCTAATTTTTCAAGTCCATTCATAAGAGCTTTATTATTCCATTCCATACTTGAAAAAGCATTAATAATTGAAACCCCATACTTCATACCATTGTCAAACTCTTTAGTTGATAGGCCAAGATCAAGAGCAAAACCTAACCCTCCTAATCCTTGCTTAATTAAATAATTTCCACTACCTACAAAAGCAGTCGTATCAGTCTTAAAATATGGCGTCTCTAACTCCTCCATGTTTGAATAATAAATACCTTGCAAATATTTTAAACTGCCTCCAAGACTAATCTCGCCAAAATCATAAGCATATGAAAAACTTGTTTCTAAAGAGCTTAAGATATTCTGACTAAAAGACATATCTAGCTCTTTTCCTATAGGATTTCCAAAAAACATTAAGTCTATAAAAGCTTGAGGAAACTGTACATCTCCATAAAAAATTAGATTTGAAGTAAAAGCATAATTATCTTTTGAAAAATTAAGATAAGGAATAGACATAATTGAATTTATTGCAAACTGAAGCCCCTGACCTTTTAAAATTCTTGATATATTTTCTTTTGGATAATAGCTGGTAGATAGCGGATTATCAAAATGAGCTCCATTTAACTCATTATATCTATTTAAATTTAAAAAATTATTTAAAATATTTGTTTTACTCGAAAAAATATTAACAGTCCAATTTGTATTATAGTTAATATTTGCTGGATTTATACCAACAGCCCTAAAACCGCTTGACAAAGTACAGTATGCACCTCCTAATCCAAGCATCCTTGCATCTTGAATGTTTTGTCCAATCAATAAAATAAAGAGAGAGCATAATACTAAAACACCTTTCATTTGGTATATTTTTTATTTTTAATATTGTTCACTTTTTTCTCACCATTATTTTTAGATAGCCCATCAGTATCTAATACAAAAGTTAAAAATGAACGTACACCAAGATAATTTGTGGTTTGCAACGAACTTGGATTACCTCCTGTACTTGCTAAAGTTATCATGGGAGCCATATATCTTAATTCAGCAGCAGTAAACCATGAAACAGTTGTAGCATCTAAGATTTCAGGTTCAGGAACATAAATGCTTGGGCTTATCACAAAACCATTTTCATCTACCTCGTTTGGAGGAATAAAAGCAACATCAATTATACGGCCTATCCAAAAGACACGATACTGATTTTCATCATAGAACTCTACATAAGAAAACCTGCCATCGGTATCATCTATATTATATGAAATACTTGATATGCCTAAATTTGCCAAAGAATCTGTATAATTAACCCAAGAAAAATCATTTTCTATGCATGAAACTTCATTATCATAAAGATCATTCAAGCAACGTTCATCTAAATTATCTAAATTATCTATATATAGAGGAAAAATATTACTATCTGAAATAAGCATTGAAACAGATAGGCCAAATGGAGAATTATTGGTTATTTCTGCATTAAAAGCTGCTTCAACTAAAGATTCCTGAATCTGATTAGAAACACTTTCATCTAATGGTGCTATTGGAGTTAAATCTTGAGGTATAAATGTCCAATCTTCATAAAATACAAATGCCATAGGCGCAATAATAGAAAAGTCACCCCATAATTCATCATTCTCACGAAGTGTTCCTTCTCCATCAATTAAAACTCCACCATCCATAACCATCTGATTAGGACCAAAATAAATAAAATTTAATAAGTTATCAGGATTATCTCCAAAATCACACTCAGCTACATTTTGATTGCTTTCAAAATAACATTCAAGAATTTGATATGGAGAATCATCTTCTTCATTACAATAGTAACTAGTTATTTGAGCATCTTTATTTATAGATATTTTAGTTACAGCAATATCTCCAACTTCATAACCACATGGATTATCCAATCTTCTATTAGGAGAATCTAAGTTAATGTTAAAAGGAAACGTAACTTTATCAATATTATTATTGAGAAAACAAGCCTCTGTCGTCATACCTTGCGGACACTTCTTACCTTCAAGATTAAAAGATGCTTTAACTGTATTAATAGTAATTTGATTGTATATATTCATATCAAGAAAAACATCATACAATTTAAAATCATCAAAACCATTAGGGATATCTTGAATAGGAAAACTCTCATACTGAGGGAAATCTAAGTTCTGAGTAATTGCTGATATTGACTCTAATTTCATGTTTGATACTTCAGCAGAATATCCAGTTTCCCCAATAGTTAATTTATTATCTGTTAAAGGAATACTATACTCTCCATTTTCTATACTAAAATCGTAACTAATTTCAATATTCTCTAAATTCTCACCTGAATCTTTATCTCCAATAATTTTATCACTCAGATTAAAGCTTCCCTCATAGTTAGCCTCTGATTCTATTGTTATATTTTCACTATATATTGTTTCATTCTGATTGTAAACATTATTGAAACTTATCTCTAGATTTGCTTGACCAAAAAAACCATTATCTACATTTAAATCAAACCGATTTAAATATTCTTTTTCATTAAAATTAACTGTTTCATCTCCTTCACCTTGATCAGATGTATTAATTATCCCATCTGAGCCATAATCATCAAAATATGTCCCATCATCTATAACAGCTTCCCTAACCTCAATTTGATCAAATGATGGAAACTCTACTTGTATCGGTTCAGTATCAGGAGTTTCATTCATTGTCAGATTTAAAACCAAAGTATTAAGAATAAGCTCACCATTTAACTCAAAACTAAGAGGAATATTTTGTTGTGTTTCCCATCCATTTAAGGACTCCAAAAGACATGGGTTGCAAGCTGCCTCACACTGTGCTTGTGCTCCTCCTCCTTGATATGTTGTAGGACTACCTCCATTTATAACAGCATCTTCTGTACTGCAAACATAAGTTGATGCATCAATACATGGATCACAAACTGCTTCACACTGTGCTTGTGCTCCTTCTCCTTGATATGTTGCAGGATCACCCGTAACACTTAAATCATCACCTAAAGCACTTGCAACACAAACTGCAGTTGTTGCATCCAAACAATAATCAGTGCATGCAGCTTGACATTCAGCATCTGTATTGTATGTTTGAGGATTCCAAGTAGGATCTGCCGCGGATGATGGAACGCAAGTAAAAATATCACTAGAAATGCATGAGACTAAACCTCCACCACAAGTAGCCAAACAATCTGAATCTGATGTAAAAGGTACTGTAGGGTTTAAAGGGCAAACAAATATATTTTGAGATACGCATGGATTACAACCAGACTCACACGAATCCTCAGTTGTGTATGTTTGTACACTATTTTGATCAATATTTCCTGAACTATTAATTCCTGATGCCAAGCAAGCATAAATCGATTCTACATAACAAGGATCACATGCCGCACTACAATCTAAACTACTATCATAAGTCTCAATAGCATTTGTGTCAACAGATCCATTAACTAATGCATCAGTTGTACATGCATGTATATCCTGACCTATGCATGGATCGCATGCAGACTCACAGCCAATCTGAGTATCATAAATATTAAAATCATCTTGATTGATTGTTGGATTAAACGAATCATCAAAAGTAACTCCATCTGCAACACATATATTTAACGGACAATCATTTGGAGGAGATTGATCAGAATCAAGATTAATTTCAATTTTTGCGAACAATGAGACATCTAGAGTTAATTCATAAGATTCAAAATTTACATTCTCAACAACTGTCTGGTAAGGTTGAATATTTGAAATAATCATACTCGTTAATTTTTCATTATCAGCTACAGGGCCTTTAAAAATATTAAAAACTAAACTCTCAATAATAAACGGAAGACCATTAGTAAAAGTAACTTCCCATAGCATATTCTCATCAAGTATAATTTTAACTACACTTATATCTCCCAAATCTCCAAGAGTAATCCCATCTGTTGGAACATCTAATGGTACTTCAATGGGATCTAATAACGCTGAATTAGAATTAATTGCATTATTTGCTTCTTCTATGGGGTTTGGCAACGCCGATAAATCACCTACATCAAAAGAAAATGTTTGATTGTTGCTTGGAACAAAATCTTCACATGAATCCAATATCAAATCTACAAGTGAATTTCCAGTATTTGGAATATCAATAGGAATTTCAACACTCACAGGTGGCATTAAAGGATCAGGTAAGTTTTCGCCTAAATCATATTCTGTTTCAGATTGAATAATTTGAGGATCAATAGAAATATCAGACAAATCTAGTTTAAAGAAACTTATTCCTAATTGCTCTTCAACAACACCTAAACCTATTGTATCTAACTTATTGGCAAATTCCATTTGTATCATATTGTCAAATGAATCCCATTGATTATTACCATTCTCATCTGTAAAAGTTTCTAAACCTACATCATAAAAACCATTGCCATAATTAGAGTTCCAACCAGGCTCTCCTTCACAAATCACAACACCATTAATATCTTCACCGCAATCAACAAAAGGCTCTGCTGAAGTTTCAATTACACCTTCTTGCAAGATTCCTTCAAAACTATATTTTTGATCTATTAATGGAACAGATAAAGGTAGGTACCAAGCGGGAGTAGCTGGCTCCTCTGGCAGTCTCAACTCACAGGAATTAAAAAATAAAACAAATAAAACAAATATTATTTTTTTATTAATCAATACTTATAATGGTCTGGCTTAAAGGGTCCTTTTTTATTAATCCCAGAATAAATTTCTTGTTCTGATGTAAGCTTTGTTAACTTTACATTTAGATGCTCTAAATGTAGCCTTGCCACCTCTTCATCTATATGCTTAGATAAAATATGAACGCCTTTTTCATAATTTTTAGTCCAAAGTTCAATTTGAGCAAGCACTTGATTTGTAAATGATGTAGACATCACAAATGATGAGTGCCCTGTTGCATTACCTAAATTAACTAATCTGCCTCTAGATAATAAAATAATTGAATTTCCATTATCTAGAGTAAATTTATCAACCTGAGGTTTTATATTTTCTTCTTTAATTGTTCTACTTGATTCCAAATAATTAACATCAATTTCATGGTCAAAATGTCCAATATTACAAACAATGGAATTATCCTTCATGTTATTTAAATGAGTTTTATTTATCACATCCTTATTTCCTGTTGCAGTAACAAAGATATCTCCATAATAACAAGCTTCATCCATTGTAACAACACTAAAACCCTCCATAGATGCCTGAAGAGCACAAATTGGATCAACCTCTGTAACATAAACTCTTGCACCGTAACCTTGCATAGACTGAGCACACCCCTTACCTACATCTCCGTAACCACAAACAACAACTTTCTTACCAGCAATCATAATATCAGTTCCTCTTTTTATTCCATCTGCAAGAGATTCACGACATCCATACTTATTGTCAAACTTTGATTTTGTGATAGAATCATTTACATTGATTGCTGGAAAAGGAAGTTTGTTTTCTTTGAAAAAATTATTTAAAGCTTTAACTCCTGTGGTAGTTTCTTCAGAAACTCCTTTAATATCATTAATTAAATCTGGATACTCGTCAAGAACAATTGATGTTAAATCACCACCATCATCTAACAATAAATTAGGGCCTTTTCCATTAAAATTTAATGTTTGCTTAATACACCAAATATATTCCTCTTCAGTCTCACCTTTCCACGCAAAAACAGGAATACCTCTTTTTGCTATAGCCGCTGCTGCAGAATCTTGGGTTGAATAAATATTACAAGATGACCACCTTACATCTGCGCCCAAATCAGTTAAAGTCTCAATCAAAACAGCTGTCTGTGTAGTCATATGGATACACCCTGATATACGAGCACCTTTCAAAGGCTTTAAATTTTTATACTTCTGTCTTAATGCAATTAATCCAGGCATTTCATTTTCTGCAAGAATAATTTCTTTTCTACCTAGTTCTGAAAGATTAATATCTGCTATTTTATAATCTATAACCTTATTTTCCATTTATTTCTCCAAAATTATTTTAATTCAGACAGTAATTCAACTTTATCTGTTTTTTCCCAAGAACATTCTGTTCTACCAAAATGACCATAAGCTGACAACCTATTATAAATAGGTTTTTTTAAATCTAAAGCACTGATAATACCTGATGGTGTTAAATCAAAATTTTTCTTAATAAATTCAATTAAATCTTGTTCTTTAATCGTTGATGTACCAAAAGTATTTAAATTAATTGACATAGGATCTGCGACACCTATACTATAAGCAAGCTGTATCTCACAACGGTCTGCGATTGAAGAGGCAATAATATTTTTAGCTATATAACGCGCCATATATGCAGCAGACCTATCTACCTTTGAAGGATCTTTCCCAGAAAAAGCACCTCCACCATGCCTTGCATAACCTCCATAAGTATCAACAATTATTTTTCGACCAGTTAAACCAACATCTGCAACAGGCCCACCTTCAACAAAACGGCCTGTACCATTTACAATAAAAGATTCATTAAAAGGTAAATTATATTTTCCAATAATAGGATTAATAACAAATTCAATTACATTATTTACTATAAAATCATGCTCTTTTTTTTCATCATTAAACCTATCTAACATATCAAGATGCTGAGTTGCAATAACAACCCTATCTATATGAATAGGATTATTATTAGAGTCATATTTAATTGTTACTTGACTCTTGCCATCTGGACACAACCAATCTAACTTTTTACTTTTTCTAACTCTTGCAAGCTGTTTAGTTAAATCATGAGATAAAACAATGGGCAAAGGCATAAACTCTGACGTTTCATTACATGCAAACCCAAACATCAAACCTTGATCTCCAGCCCCTTGATCATGCCCATCAAATTGATCAACTCCTTGAGCAATATGTAAACTTTGAGGCTTTATTAATGTTTTTAATTTATAATCTTCTAAATAACCAATATCATTTAAGGTTTTTTTAACTATATCATTATAATTGATTTTTGCACTTGTAGTAATTTCACCAGATATAAAGACTTCAAGATAACTCTTATCTTTAGCGCCAGTTATCATTGTTTCACAAGCAACTCTAGCATTTGAGTCTTGTTCTAAAATAGAATCAAGGATGGCATCAGAAATCTTATCAGCTACTTTATCCGGATGTCCTTCAGTAACTGACTCTGATGTAAATAAATATTTTTCACTCATTTCTAAACCTTCTTATTAAATTATAGGACCGTACTTTTTTAAATATTCAACTTCTTTTCCATACTGATTAAAATTTTTCCTAAACATTTCTGCCAATCTTTTAGCCATATCAATATAATCAGACTCACTCAACCATGAATTCTTTGGGTTTAAAATGTTTGAATTTACACTATCGAGTGTAACTGGGATTTTCAATCCAAAACAATCTTCTTTATAAAAATTACTTCTCTTAATACTTCCATCTAAAATAGAGGTTATAATACTACGAGTGTCTTTAATACTGATTCGTTTCGCTCCAGAAGAAGGAGAACCTCCAACCCATCCTGTATTAACCAAATATACTGCAGAACCATGATTATCTAATTTTTGATTGAGCAGCTTTGCATAAATCAATGGATGCAATGTTAAGAAGGGACCTCCAAAACATGGAGAAAATGTAGCCTGAGGTTCATCAACTCCTCGCTCAGTACCAGCAACTTTTGCTGTATATCCTGTTATAAAATGATACATTGCCTGCTTATTATTTAATTTTGCTACAGGAGGCAGAACACCGTAAGCGTCACATGTTAAAAATATAACAGTTTTTGGATGAGTGGCAATACTTCTCTTACCTTTCGCATATAATGAATTTTCAATATGATTTAATGGATAGGATACTCTAGTATTTTCAGTTTTAGAGCCATCATTAAAATCTATATGACGACTACAATTATCATACACTACATTTTCTAATAAAGCTCCATGCCTAATAGCATTATATATATCAGGCTCATCTTCTTTGCTTAATCTGATAGCTTTAGCATAACAGCCACCCTCAAAATTAAAAACCCCGTCATCAGACCATCCATGTTCATCATCGCCAACAAGAGGACGATTAGGGTCCGTTGATAAAGTGGTTTTACCGGTTCCACTCAAACCAAAAAATAATGCTGAGTTTTTTCCACTTTCATCAACATTGCATGAACAATGCATTGATAATATATTTTTCATAGGCAATAAATAATGAAGGACTGAAAAAATCCCTTTTTTCATTTCTCCAGCATATTCTGTGCCTCCAATAATTGCTATTTTCCTTTTTAAATTAAGAATAATAAAAGTTGATGAATTTAAACCATGTTTTTCAAAGTCTGTGTTGACTATATCAGAAGCATTTATAATAGTAAATTCCGGATCAAATAACTTAAGATCTGATTTATTTGGCCTTATAAACATATTATTTGCAAAATGAGCCTGCCATGCTCTTCTAGCTATAACACGTAATGATAACTGATGATTCTCATCAGCTCCTCCATAACCATCAAAAATATATGTTTTTGTTTTTTTATCTGAATTATAATAATCTAAAACTTTACATAGCAACTCATCAAAAACATCTGAACTAACAGGGCGATTTACTGCTCCCCACCACAATTTATCTTTAGATAAAGATTCCTCAACAAAATATTTATCATTTGGAGACCTACCAGTATATACTCCAGTGTCAACCATAACAGCACCATTCATAGCCATCTTAGTTTCTTTGTTATTAATACCTTCTTCTATCAATCTTTCCATAGATAAATTTCTTAAAAAGTTCAAATCACTACTAATTCCTACATTATTTAATCCTTTTAAAGTCATATCATTTAGCCAATGGATGTGATTTTTTATAATCTTTTTTCATTTTTTCTAACTGTACATGCGTATAAATCTGAGTTGAAGATAAACTCTCGTGACCCAGAAGCTCTTTAACTGACATTAAATTAGCACCCGCATCTAGTAAATGAGTTGCAAAACTATGCCTTAAAGAATGTGGACTTAATTTCTCATCATTTGAGATTCTTTTCAAATGTTTTTTAGTAATATTATATATTGTTTTTTCACTTATATGATGATTTAAAATTCTTTTCTTAGACATTGATGCAAAAAGATATCTTTGTTTTTCAATGTAAAACACAGACATATATTTTTGCAACATTGATATAGATGTCTCGCCTAAAACAACTACTCTATCTTTATTACCCTTACCTCTAATCTTTATTGTTTTATCTGAAAAATCAATGTTCGAAACTTCTATATTCGCAAGTTCAGATATTCTTATACCTGTTGCATAAAATAATTCTAAAATACAAACTTCCATTAAAATCTGGTTACTATCAAGCTCTATATCAAACAACTTATCAATCTCTTTATTAGTAAGCAAGTGTGGTAGCTTTTTAGATATTTTAGGCGACTTTATAGCTGACATAATATTTTTATCTACAATATTATTTTTAGACATATAATTGAATAAAGATTTTAAAGTTGCCACTTTCCTTGCAATTGTTTTATCAGACATTCTTTTTGCATGCATTGAAAACATGTATTCTTTTATATGTTCTGTGCTAACATTTAGAATAAGCAAGTTTATATTTTTTTTATACAAATACCTTGCAAATTGAAACAAATCAATTCTATAGTTGCGTATAGTATTATCAGAATATCTTCTGATTTTGCCGATATAGTCTATAAATTCAATGATTTGAATTTTATTAGAAGAATTAAAAGTCATTTTTCAACAACCTAATCAAATTATTCATATCTGATGGCAAAGAAGCCTCTAAACAAATTCTTCTATTTGAAAAAGGATGTACAAAATCAATCGAATAAGCATGCAACATGTGCCTGTTCGTTATTTTGAAACACCTTTTTAACAATGAAGAATAACGGCTATGAAACGATTTGATGTTTCGAACACCTCCAGAATATTTTTCATCACCAAAAATAGAATGACCCAGATGCTTCATGTGAACCCTTAATTGATGAGTTCTTCCTGTCTTAGGAAACATATCAACAACTGTCAAGGGTCCAAAATTTTGAACAGAACTATAGCTGGTGATTGATTCACGTCCATTAGTTTTAGAAACAGAAAATAAAGTCTTATTTCTAGGACTTCTATTTATAAAGTTTTTAATTTGTCCCTTGCCTTTTAAATCCCCCCATACAATTGCTCTATATTTTTTATTTATCATTCTATCATGAAATAAATTTGATAATTTTTTGTGTGCTTGGTTTTGTTTTGCAACGATAATAACACCTGATGTATCCTTATCTAGACGGTGAACTATACCTGGGCGACTCTCATCTAAATTAGAGATATCTTTCAGATAATATAATAAACCGTTAACTAAAGTATTTGAATGATTGCCACTACCAGGATGAACCACAAGACCAGAAGGCTTATTAATAGCAAAATAATATTCATCTTCAAAAATTATATCAAAATTAATTTTTTGAGGTTTTATATACTGTTCACAAACATTAGAAGGTTCAAACTTACATAAAATACTCTCACCTCCTGACAAAACAGAAGATGGCTTAATTCTTTTATCATTCACCAATACTTTGCCATCAATAATCATTTTTTTTATCTGAGACCTTGATAAATCGTTAATCTCATTTGACAAGAATAAGTCAACCCTTATATCTTTTTTGTTATTTATTATTTGAAGGTTCGTATTCAACATTGCTATTTTTTCTATTTAAAAAAAAGTCTGAAAATATAATCATAATCATACCAAGCGTGATAAAAGTATCCGCCAAATTAAAAATATAATTCCAGCGTAAATTTTCCGTTATACCTATGTTTATAAAGTCAACCACTTTACCACTCATCAGTCTGTCAAACAAATTACCAAATGCTCCTCCTAATATAATTGCAAGTGATAAAATTTTAATTTTATGATCATTATTAATAATACTTTTATAAA
>PAHI01000037.1 GCA_002705575.1 Fidelibacterota bacterium
CCATTCTAAATAACATCCAGGATCTAATTTATAAATATTTTCCCATATTGTATTAGGAGAGGGTACATAACCAAAAATGAAATATTGTATTAATGAATCTCTACTAATTTTTTTTGCGAAATTTGGAGTTTTAGTCAGTGATTTAATTTCTGAGGCAAAATAGAAAATATTATTTTCAATAGTGTAAATGAATGGTTTTTTTCCAAATCTGTCTCTTGCAGCAAACAATTTTTGAGTTTTTTTATCCCAAATTACAAATGCAAACATGCCTACAAATTTATTTAAACATTTCGAGCCCCACTCATGAAATGCAGCTAGTAATACTTCTGTATCAGAACATGTTATAAATTTGTAACCTTTTAATTTTAGTTCTTCTCTTAATTCGACATAATTATATATTTCGCCATTAAAGGTTATCAGGTATCTTGACAAAAATTCCATTGGCTGACTTCCATTTTCAATATCAATAATTGAAAGTCTAGCATGAGCTAGATAACCACAATTCTGATCTAGCTTTTTTATGCTAATGGAATCTGGACCTCGGTGCTCAATACAATTAATCATTTTTTTAATAATTATTGAATCTTGGTTGATATAAGATCCAACTAAACCTGCAATGCCACACATAGAAATAAGTTTAATTTTTTTATTATATTATACAAATGATTATTATGTTCAGAATAATTTTTCTTAATTATCTGTATTGGACAAGCAAATTGTAGCTTTATTTAAAAACAACAGGATTATTTATTAATTTTTTTTACAATTCTGTTAAATTCTTTATAGATCTCTCTATCAATTTTTAGAATATCTTCATTTCTACTTTCTTTGGTCCAAAGTATTTTTTCATTATCTCTTATTGAGGTTCCAGATATCACAGCAGATCCATATTTGAATACTTCTATTTCCTGCTGCTTGACATTTTCTAACGTCCATTTTCTTCTTAATACATCTCCTAAATCACTGATATCATCAACTTTATAAATTGTATTAATCATTGAATAAATAGGATGGCCAAATAAAATCACTTTTTTTCCAATTGATGCAGCTTCAAAACCTGTTGACCCAGTTACAGTAATTATAGCATCAGATTTTTTAAGTACTTTATGAGGATTAACTTTGTACGAAATTAAATGAACATTAAATATTTTACTTACTTCCCTATAAAAACTTATATCATTTCTTCCTGCCATAGAAGGATGTTCTCTTACAACAAGTTTAAATCCGAAGGGTATTTCAGCTGAAATACTTTTTATAAAACTGAGAGTGTCATAGTATTTTAAACCCCTAATCAATAATGATGCTTCGGGGATTAAGCTCAAAGGTAAGTAAATATATTTTTCTTTTGGAAGTTCATTTTTCAAATAAAAATGTTCCATTTTCGTTGTGAAAATAATTTTTATATTTTTTAATATAATTTGAAATTTGTTTGGATGAATAAAAGATTGTGATTTATTACTTTTCAATAAATTAAATAAAAAACGAGTAATATTTTTTAAATTGAGCTGCTTGTCTGCTATAATTGCCTTCTGAAAATTGCTTTCTATCTCATTTTTAATATTATTATTAAGCTTTGCTGTGAAACTATTAATTATTTCTTTTCCTTCTTTTGTAATGATGCCTTTTTTATAAAAATCTAAAATTTGAGGATGAAAATCTCTATTATTATCAATAAGGGACCATCGATAATCTAATCTTGTTTCAAATGGTGTTATAAACCTTTTTTTATATCTCTTTGAAAAATAGTAAAGTGCTTCACTTACAGGAGAAGCACAGGTGTACGCGTATATAATATCATTATTAATAACATAGCTTTCTACAAATTTTACAATTCCACATATTTGGTTAATTATTTCAGATTGTGAAAATCTTCTCGAATAAGCTAAGTTGCTTGTGTGCTGTACTAGGGTGCGTTCACAATATGCTATATGTGTTAAACTATGATCAATTTTACTTTCTATTAAGTCTATTTCCTCCTGACTAAAATTTTTTTTATTGTTATATAGATCATCAATTAAGTCCTCTATGCATATAATCTCTTCATAAAGAGATTCATTATGCTTCCTTAAGAAATTGAAATTCTCTCTACCATACACAAGTTTTGTAATTTTGCTTTCTGGATTTTCATTTTTAATGAGTTTGCACATAGCATGTGTCCTTTGAGTAAACCCTGAGAAACCTGTGAAAACTAAAATGTTCATATTTATCTATCTTTTACGTATAAATTTTGCTGGTACCCCTGAAAAAATACCAGAAGAGGGTATACTACCTGACGCCAGTGAATTGGCACCTATTATGCTCCCTTTGCCAATGAAAGTGTTCATAACGACAGTAACATTTGAACCAATCCAGACATCATTTTCTAAAACTATTTTGCCGTGTTTAAAATTTTGATCAGCTATGTATCTTCCATTTTTAAATAAGTGCTCTGATGAATTTATTACACAATATCCCCCTATCATGCATTTAATTCCAGTAATAAAATTACCTCCAGAATTAATGATTGTTCCCTTTCCAACACTTGTCGATCTTCCAAGAACTATTGAGCCGTTTTGAGCTGCAATAAGTCTTACATCACTATCAAGATATGCATCTTTCTCTAATATAATTTTCCCATTCTCTCTTATTCTTAAATCGGTATTCTTACCTATAATTACGTTATCTTTAATCAATATATTGCTAGGCTTTCCTTTTAAATTGAATGAAATATTTCCTAGTATTTTTACATTTTTACCTACCGAGATACCAAATAACTTCATTAATTTCTGATATAATAAATTAGATTTAAAAGGAAAATTATTTAGAACAAATTCCGAAAATGTTTGAGTAATTTTTTTTGTTGGCTGCGATACTTCCTCAATATCATAACTATCATCATGGTAGGGAATTAAATTATTATTAGTTTTATAATCTTTTATTGTACTTGAGGCTCTTTCAATAGTGTAGAAATAGTCAAAACTAACTAAATGATCTGGCAGTTTTAGATCAAACTTTTTCTCAATTGCGTTAATAAAATCGATAAAGGCATAAGAGTCTAATATTCCCGTCTCAAAAAGATTAGTTTGTAAAGTTATATTATCATTATCTTTTAAAGTAGAAACTTCGTATATAATTGAGATTAGTTGTTTTTCGTCTTCATTCAAATTATTTAATTCTAGCATTAATTCTTTTTTAAATTTATCATTTTTATACGCTTCTTTATTTAAAGATCTTGAAATTTTACCCGCTGTTGATTTTATAAGTGTTCTCTCAGGTAAGATAAGAATGTCAGAAATTGAGATATTTAACTTGTTAAATACTTCTTTTTTAATTGATAGCTTATCAACTTTATTTATATTATTTTCTACAGCCTCGGCTAATACTATTAATTTTTCACTACCAACTCTATCATCAAAGATACCAAAAGCAACATTCCTACCTTCAATAAGGAATTCATTATCATTCAGAATTGACTCTACATCTTGAGGATATATATTTTCTCCACCTATTATGATAAGTTCTTTTTTTCTTCCTGTTACATAAATTTCATTTTGATATATAAATCCAAGATCTCCTGTATTAAACCAATTTTCGTAAAATGAATTTTTAGTTAATTCATCATTATTAAAATATCCATCAAAAAGGCTATCACTTTGAATATATATATTGCCTACATTACTTTCATTTACTTCATTTAATTCATTATCAAGAATTTTTATTTTATTATTTCTCAGTGGTAAACCCGAACTTGCTAATTTATAACCATTTTTTTCAACGATAATTTTATGGTTTTGTTTTAATTCTTTAAAATTAATATCTAAAAATTTTAGCTTTCTGTTTGTGCTTGCTGCCATATAAATCGTGTTCTCGGCCATACCATAGCAATTTTGAATAATATCTTTTCTTAAATTAGTATTGCTAAAGTGATTTAGAAAATTTGAGATAGTTTTATAAAGAACTGGCTCTGAGCTGCAAACCATATACTCTATTGAGGCTAAATCATATTTATTTGCTTCATTTTTATTAATGCTTTTTGTTAAATGTCCAAAGGCAAAATTTGGTTGCCATAAATGAGTGCATTGATATTCGTCAATCTTTTCTAATAATATTTTTGGATTAGCAACCCATTCAAAAGGAGACATTGAGACAATTTCAACTTTCGTGAATAAAGGCATCATCATGCAAGCAATTAATCCCATGTCATGATAATGAGGAAGCCATGAGATGACTCTGCTTTTTTTTGATTCGAACTTTACATGCAAATTATAATTGTTTATTTGATTAAATAGTGAATTTGCAGATATTTTCACCCCTTTTTTTGCGCCAGTTGTGCCAGAAGAAAATTGCAGAAAAGATTCTTTATTTTCATATTCAAGATTAACCTCGGACATTTCATTCTCACTATCAATATCCGAAAAATTAATAATCTTTTTTTTTGCTATATTTTTATTATTAATTAAAACTTGTGCTACATCATTAAATGTAACAACTAGATCAATATCATTAAATTTCATTAAATCATCAATTGATTTTAAAAAAATCTCTTTTTTTTGCTTTGCTGATGGATAGGCATAGAAAGCTGGGATCGCACCGTAGATCATGCTTGCTAAAAATGAAGCATACGTATCAATAGACTCATTTAATATAATTAAAATAGTAGAAGTACTTTTTATGTTATTTTTTTTGAAAAAATTTAGATAATTATTTATTCTATAATAAAGATCTTTATAAGTGTAATGTTGATCTTTTGATTGATTAATTATCGTCAAAAATTTAAACTCTAGATCAGAATTTAAATTCTTATACAACTGAGATACATTTCTTATTATTATATTGTTATTCATTAATACTTAAGCTGTTCCAAAAGTTATTTGCAACTTTCATTTTAATTTTTTTTTCATTCATAATTTTTAAATTCTTTTTTGCATACTCAAGTCTATCCATTCCAGTTAATGCTGAGGTTATTCCATCAGTTGATCTAACTAGGTTTAAAGCTGAAATGTAATTATTTTTGCTATTATTTTTATTTAATATATTTAATTTTTCATTAATTGAACTTTTATTATTCCTGGAGGCTATAAGGAGTTCAAATAATTGTATTATTGAATTTTCACTCACCGGTAGTGATATATTGGCCTTACCAGTATTATTTAAGCTTTCACTCTTCCCTGCTTTTCTAAATAGTGTATCTAGATTTATTAATCTCTCTATATGACCTTCGTAAAGTGGCGCACTGGCAAGTAAATCTAGTTTATTATTTTTAATTAATTCTAAAATACTTTTTTTATTTCCTTTTTTCTGTGCAATATATGGCATTCCTACACTTAGTGGAGCCTCAATAAATTTTAAATTATGATTTTTTCCACCAACATTTTTTGCTGCATTTAAAATGTTACGAATTTCAACATAAATTTGAGAATTTTGTTTTCGTCTAAAACCGGCCCAACTTGAAATGCCATAAGACAATATCTTTTTATTTCTGACCGCTTTCTCGAAAAAGTCAAATAACAATTCAATTTTATCATATGCTTTCTTTTTTTCGTATAGCATAAATACAAACTCAATATTATGAATTAAATATGTATCAATACCCTCTAAACCTAAATTTTCTAATGATTGATCAAGCTCCTCCTCTATAAATTTTAAATTAATACAATGAGTATAATTAAATATTTCTTTTAGATTTATATTTCTTTTCTTAACTAATTCAGATTCTACATATTTCTTTTTGTCTTTCTTATCTGGAAAAGATATAAGGCCACCTTTCGTGCTTATAAATATTTCATCACGCTTGATCTTTTTATCGTTAATTGCATCTTTTATTACTTTTCCTAATATTTTTTCACTCCTCATTGATCTATATCGAATGGAAGTATCAAAGACATTAATACCTTTTTTTAATCCATAACTTAATGATTCATACCATTCTTCATCTCCTTTGGCGCTATTTTCACCTTTATATAAACCCATTCCTACACTTGATAAATAAAGTCCATCCTGAGAAAGATTATAGAAACTTTTTAAATTATTTTTTTGTGCTCTTAACGCAAATCTTTTTGTTCCTGCGATGGATGCAAACATATTTTTCATTTAAATTTAACTTTTAAGTCCCCTATATTATACTTTATTTTCATATCTCTTTCGTTATCAAGATCAAGAAATATTTGCGATGACATAAGCATTGTTAATTGCTTATGAAGATCTTGTTTGCCAGTGATATGATTCTCAATGAGAGTTGCCATATATTCTTTGTTAATATAGTGATTTTTAGACTCATTTATTCCAGTAACGAGAACTTTATTCACAAAAGCTTGATATTCAGGATAAACTCTTATCCATTCCAAAAAATTGGCATCATATTTATTGGATGGAATGTATTTAGTCTTCTCACTATCAAACCATATACGGTTTAGTTTTTTTTCTTCATCTTTTACTTTTTGTATATATTTTTTTGTTTCTGGAGGAAGTAATTTTGCAGGTTGCATAGTTGAGTCATAAGTAAATTCTGCGACTTTTAAATCTAATTTATTTAAAAGTTTTATTCTAAATAAACTATCTTTTCGCAAATAAGAAGGTACTTCTGATATTTTTTTTAAAAAATCGTTATCATAAGTTGGAAGCAGTAAGTCAAAAATATATAGTGGGTATACTAAATTATAATTATACCATCTCTTAATTCTCACCTCGAATGATAATGCGTCATTAATGTCAGCGATCGTGTCACCTTCTATGAGATCTATTTGAGTTTTCAAAAGTTCATAACAATAATCATATTGATGGTTAGCATCATTTATATTATTAAAAATCTTACGAAAGTTTTCTAACGAGAAATTAAAAATATTGTCTTGATAAAATTTTAAAAGTTGAGATTTACTTTTCAATTTATAAACCTCATCATTCGAGAAAGTGCTGCCCAAAACTAGATCTAGCGCTGAACCTAACATTAAATAGTCTGCACCTGATTCTTTTTTTATTGAGTTAAATAAATGTGGTTGAATACCATGCTTAAATAGTGATGCCCCTGCTGAGTAAAATAAACCATCTCTGGCATGATCAATAAATAACGATTTATCTAAATTTATGTGATAGTGTTTATAGCCGTAAAAATTGCATACTTGTTTTGCAATATGGCTTTCAATAGAATTTTTTGGACCATAGGTATACGGATAAATATTTCCTTTATATTTTTTGACTAGAGAAGAAAAGACCAACCTTGAGTCTATTCCACCTGACAGACCTAATGCTATACTATCTTTATCTCTTAAACGAATATTGCAGGCATTATTAATACTATGATAGCAATTTTCCAAAAGTTGTTTTTCAGTACTCTCAGATGGTTTGAAACTAAATGGTTTATTTTTATAATATTCTATTTTATTTTTTGAAAATTTTATATTTGCCCCAGGTTCAAGTCTTTTTATATCTTTATATCTAGTATCGTTATTAAAGCCTCTGCCACCAATTAATATCCATGAGAATAAGTTTTCATAATTAATTTTTGAATTAGTACTATTTACATTGGATAGAGAAAATATATTCCAGGAAATAAAAAGGCTTTTATTTACCTTTTTATAATATATTGGAATTAAAGCGTTATCATCTAAATATATTGAAAATGATTTTTCAAGATAATTTATAATTATGATGCTATAAATGCCATTAAGACTACATAGTTTTCTGTCATCACCTTCTTGAAGATGTCTATGAATTTTTGAAAAAATATTTTCATTTTCACTATCATAGATATTACCTAAAATATAAATATCTATATTTTTGGATCTTTGAAATAATGGTTTTTTTTCGCTATTGAATAAGTGAAGAAAGATGCCATTTTCATTTATTTTATTATAAATTAACTCTGGATTATTCATTTCATTAATTTCGGACTCTGCAAATAACGCAATTTTCTCTTTAGATAATTCAAAATTAATTACTCCGTTTATACCTATCATATGCGCCTTATTTTAGTCCCAATTTTTCTTGTATTGATGATGCTTTTTCATGTAAGAGATTTTGTTTAAGAAAATCTTTATTTTTTTCATCAAATCTTAATTCCCATACATTCTTCTTTTGGGATTCAAGCACGATTACTTCCTGATCCTCACCAAGCAAAAGTGGTGTATGTTTGACATTAAATTTTTTTCTTTTTTTATTCCATTCTATAACTATTAGTAAACTTTCAAGTGGTATTTTTCTGTCGACTTTTAAATTGAACACTCTGGGATGAGCTTTATTGCTCCAAAAATTGTTCCATACATCATCATGATTATGATCGAATATAAAATCACCAATAGAGTAGTATATTCTTTTATTATTCCATTTTTCCATTACCTGCACTCTGTGAGGGTGACTTCCAACAACTAAGTCTGCACCTGCATCAATCATTGAGCGATATAATTTTTGGTCTCTTGGAAGTGGGTAATCAAGTAATTCGATACCAGCATGAGGCATTATAATTACAAAATCTGTGGATTTTTTTAGTTCGTAAATCTGTTTTTTTATATTCTCACCATACAAATTGTTAACACCGTACGAGCTTTCACTAGCTGCAGGATAATAGCTAAATCCTATCAAGCCTATTTTCTTATCATCTATTTTAAACATACATGGAGCTGAAGCAGAAGTGTGGTTAATGCCAGCTCCAAAAAATTTAACATTATTTGCTCTTAATGTTTCTGTCGTTGATAAAAAACCATCTAAACCATAATCAAATGTATGATTATTGGCCAAACTCAAAGCCTCAATTTTTTGCTGCTTTAATAATTTTGCAAAATTGGTTGGGGCTTTAAACCGTATTTTTTTATCATTAATAGACTCTTTTGTGTCAACAAGTGGGGATTCAAGGTTTGCAACGAATGCATAGTTTTTATATTTACTTAGAACAGATGAAAAAATTAAATCCATACCGTTATTATTTACATATTTAGTACATTTTCTTCCTAACATGATATCGCCTAAAATAATTATACCATCAAAATTTTTCATATATTAAATCATTCTAGAATGAATTAATCTTTTTGTTGCGTAGATGAAATTGCATAAAAAGATTTTATTCATATGTTTTAAAATATCGTCGATATGTGAATGCAACGTAAATTTATTAACTTCTAGTATCCTAATGAGTAGAAAAAGATTATTCTACGTAAAATTTATACCATTGATTTTTTTCTAATAACACTTTTTCATGAATAAATTCACTTCCATTTATACCTCTCATAACCCAATGATTGTCTTTTATCCACCATACCCTAGGGTCTCTAAATGTGTCACATACTGTGTCGAATTCTTTTTCTGTCCATCCAACATACTTTAGCCACCTTTTAAGATCTCTTGGTTTTATATGATCTCTTCTAATTACCTCTTGAATTCCCTTTTCTCTTGTTAATTTTTTTGACCTTATGTCTTTTGTTGTATGGTCAGTAGCTCTTCCATAGCCAAATTTTATAAACTTGAGGTAATCATGAATGCCATTTTCGTGAATATCATCTAAGTTTGAAGCTTTTCTGTATGTTCTCTCAAAGCCATCTTGAGAGACTTTGAATCCATATTTTTCAATTACTAATTGTGTATGTTCATTAGCATTCCAATCAAGGTAATTTGAGATAAAAATTCCTCTTACACCGACACTATTAATTTCTTCATCTGACGGATATATCCATGGCTGCAGTTCACTTTTGATTAATACTTCTCCATACTTACTGGATTTTTCAAGGATATCGTTCCACTCAAATCCTCTTATGCCATGTTCATGCCGATTTCTGTAAGTAAATTCAATGAAGTCATCGTAAGAAAACATTCCGCCTAGGTCGGCAAATCCATGTTCGCCCCAAATCATTAAAGGTATCTTTTTTTCAACCGCCACTTTTATTGGATATGTAAGAATACCACAATGAGCATGCCAATTCATATCTCCCATTATTAACATTCCTAACCTATTTAACGATTTTAGTGTTTTAATTGCTGGAGTAAAAAAAATATGATCGCAGCCAAAAACTTCTCTCATATTTTGCACATTCTGCAAACCAATATCTGAGTAATTATTCCCATTATATGTTACAAGTAAGGGGTTAAAGCCCAATACATTTTTA
>PAHI01000038.1 GCA_002705575.1 Fidelibacterota bacterium
ATCGCAGCCTGATGGACCCGGCTCAAAACATCCACAACCTAAATCATCAGAACCATCACCACCACATACACCACAGTCATCCTCAACTGCTGTTCCACCACACACTCCAGCACAATCAACAAAGGTATCACAATCCTCAATCAAAGTAATTTGAGCTATATTGTAAAACTGAGATCCAAAATTAGATCCACCTAAACTTGCATTAAATTCAGTATCATACAGTACTCCATCTCTAATCACTTTAAATACTATAGGATTTCCATTATTAAATCCTGCAAGGGCAGTACCACCAAAGGCACAATTATCAGCAGAACCACCTATTGCTGTAATAGTTGTAAATGGATATGTACCTAAACCTACTAAAACCTCTCCTGTAGGAATAAAACATGTAGTAGATAGAAATCCATTTGAATCAAAAATTCCTACTTGATCTCCAGCCTCTAAGCCTTGAACTGAACTAAATATAAATAAACCACTTATACCTGTATTCGGAATTTCTAATTGAAAACTAAGACCAGAACAACTCGAGCCATCACCTCCACATACTCCACAGTCATCCTCAACAACTGATAAATCACATCCACAGTCTCCTGCAGCTGCTTCACCACAACCACAACCTAAATCAACTAACGTAGAACCACAGGTGTTATCGCAACCTGATGGACCAGCTTCACCACAACCACAACCTAAATCAACTAACGTAGAACCACAGGTGTTATCGCAACCTGATGGACCAGCTTCACCACAACCACAGCCTAAATCAACTAACGTAGAACCACATGTGTTATCACAACCTGATGGACCAGCTTCACCACAACCACAGCCTAAATCAACGGCATCTCCTCCACAAACTCCATTACAATCAAACCCTTCAGTACATGCATCAACAGTGTAGCAAACTGTTTCCACATTAATTGTTTCACCCTGATTATCTGACATAGTTCCATCAAATTCATCCTGATTGTCAACTTCAAAACAAATATCTCCACCTTGATAATTTTTAAAGTAAACCTCAGTTAAAAGCAAATCATCTCCATTTGGCAATGTAGCTCCATTACTTGAAAAACCTATTACTGTATTAGAATTATTAGATATACTAAATCCCGCAGATTCTGATTGTCCTCCACCTGCAACTACAGCTCCAACGCTCGTTTCTAATTCAATTCCTGTAAAAGGTATCTCAAAACCAGCAAATGGACCACTTCCATTGTAAGTGTAATAAATAGACAAACTTCCTGTGCCTTCCTCTGGACAATTTGAAGGATCAAAACAAGATTCTGCGCAAGCTTCTGCTACTGGAGTAACTCCAGCAATATCATCACAACTAAACCCAAAAACATTTAATATAGTGAAGCAATCTTGATTAAAGGCTCCAACATCAACTCCTGGCTCACAAACAAAACTATCATCTATAATTTCAACATCATCAATAGTTAATGTCATTTGTGAGAATAAAAATCCGGTAATAAAAAATATAGAAAAAATTGACTTTAAATATGTTTGCTTCAAGACACACCTCCTTATTTGTTAAACGAATCTGAAGACACAGTATAAATATAGATTAAAACATCTCTAAATTTTAGTAACAAAATGTAACTTAAATGTGATATAAATCACTTAAATAATTTAGAAATTTCTATTATTGCTGATTTAATACCTAATCCAGTCATTGATGAAATAGGTATAGTTTTGTGCTTACCAACAGACTTAATTGAATCAACCTTTTTTTCATCAACAGTATCTGCCTTCGTAATTAATATTAAAAATGGTTTTTTAATTAATTTTGAATTATGACTATCTAATTCATTGTAAAGTACATTAAAAGAATCTAAAACATCCTCATCATTTATATCTAGCATAAATACTAACGCCTTACTTCTTTCTATGTGTCTTAAAAAAATACTTCCCAATCCTTTACCTTGAGATGCATTTTTTATTAACCCCGGTATATCTGCAATAACAAAACTTTTAAAATCTGAGTACTTAACAATACCCAAATTTGGAACTAATGTTGTAAAAGGATAATCTGCTATTTTTGGCTTTGCATTTGATACTTTACTTATAAATGTAGATTTACCCGCATTTGGAAACCCTACCAAGCCTACGTCTGCCAAAATTTTTAACTCTAACTCAATCTCTTTTATTTCGCCAAGCTTACCATTATTTGCAATTCTAGGAGCAGTTCTTGATTGAGTTTTAAACCTTGCATTTCCGAATCCACCTTTTCCGCCTTTTGCAACTACAAACTCTTGATTTTCTTCAATAAGATCTGCAATAACATGCTTGGTGTTAAAATCTTTAATTAACGTACCTTTTGGAACGGGTATAATGACATTTTTACCATTCTTGCCATGCATGTTTTTTCCCTTGCCATGTTCACCGTTGTCAGCAGAATAATGTTTGGTATATGTTAAATCATTTAAAGTTGATAGCTGAGAATTTACTTTTAATATTATATCTCCTCCATGACCTCCATCCCCTCCTGAGGGGCCACCCATCGGCCTAAACTTTTCTCTTAAAAAAGCAATGCATCCATTACCTCCTTTACCAGCTTTAACATTAATAGCTACATAGTCAATAAATTTCATTTTATTTACATATTTTCTATTAAAGCATCTCCAAACTCTGAGCATTTAAGTAGCGTTGCACCATCCATCAATCTATGAAAATCATATGTAACACTCTTACTTGAAATAGCGCCTTCAATACCTTTGACAATTAAGTCTGCAGCTTCTTGCCAACCCATGTATTCCAGCATCATAACACCAGATAATATTACAGAGCTTGGATTAACTTTATCTTTACCTGCATATTTAGGTGCAGTTCCATGAGTTGCTTCGAAAATGGCATGCCCTGTGTCAAAATTAATATTTGCACCTGGTGCAATACCTATGCCTCCAACAATTGCAGCTAAAGCATCTGATATATAGTCGCCATTAAGATTTAGAGTTGCTATAACATCATACTCAGAAGGCCTAAGGAGTATTTGCTGAAGGAAAGCGTCCGCAATAACATCTTTAACTATTAGCTCATGTCCATCTTTCTTTATTATTTGCCAAGGGCCACCATCAAGATCCTCTGAATTGTACTCATTTTTAGCAAACTCATAGCCCCAATCTCTAAATGCGCCTTCTGTAAACTTCATTATATTGCCTTTATGAACAAAAGTTACAGACTTTCTCTTTTGCTGAATAGCAACGTCTAAAGCTGACTTAACCAATCTATCAGTACCTTCCTTAGAAACAGGCTTAACTCCCAGACTCGCAGTGTTTGGAAAACGAATATTTTGAACACCCATTTCATTGATTAAAAATGATTTAACTTTTTCAACCTCATCTGTACCATTCATCCATTCTATGCCAGCATATATATCTTCAGTATTTTCTCTGAAGATTATCATATCTACAAGATCAGGTTTTTTTACAGGAGAAGGAACCCCTTTAAACCATCTAACAGGTCTAACACAAGCATATAAATCTAGTTTTTGCCTAAGAGCTACATTTAAAGAACGTATACCTCCACCAACAGGAGTTGTAAGTGGACCTTTAATAGCAACTAAATATTCACTAATCACATCTAAAGTTTCATCTGGAAGCCAAACATTATCACCATAAACATCATTAGCTTTTTCGCCTGCATATACTTCCATCCAATGAATTTTTCTATTTTTTTTGTACGCCTTTTCAACAGCCGTATCAAAAACTCTTACTGATGAATTCCAAATATCAGTGCCAATACCATCTCCTTCTATATAAGGAATAACAGGAGTGTCAGAAACACTCAACTTACCATTAATCATTTCTATTTTTTTTCCATTATCTGGAACTTTAACTTTATTCATTTTAAATTACCTTTTTTCTTTTTTATTTTTTTCCTATCAATGTTTTTTTGCTTTACTTCTTTGTTATTTTTTTTACCATAATCTGTATAATCTGTTATATAAAAACCTCCACCTTTAAATATCATTCCTGTACCACCAGATATGATTCGCTCCAATACATTGCCCTTATTGCATTTTTTACAATCCGTATATTTATCATCATTAATACTCTGAAAAGCTGAAAACTCAATCATACAATGACCGCATCTATAATTATATGTTGGCATTAACCGCCTCTCTGTAACTTGCAATCAAACATATTTCAAATATATCACTTACTGTGCAACCTCTAGATAAATCATGAATAGGCTTATCAAATCCTTGAAGCAACGGACCTACTGCAGTATAACCACCTATTCGTTCTGTTATTTTATAAGCAATATTACCTGCATCTAAATTTGGATATATTAAAACATTAGCAGCTCCCTTCAAAATTGAATCAGGATATTTTTTAATTGCTACATCATTACAAATAGCACTATCAAACTGAACCTCAGAAGGCTCACAAATGATATCTGGATATTTTTTAATAAATATTTCAATAGCTCTCTGCACTTTAGAAACTCTATAGTGAGTAGCGCTACTGTTTGTAGAAAAGGATAAAAACGCAACTTTAGGATCTTCTCCAGTTAAAAAATTATGATTAATACAGGTATCATATGCTAAATCTGCTAATTGAGCCTCATTAGGTTCAGGAATAACAGCACAGTCTGAATATGAAAAAATTCTTGATTCATCTGGTGCAACCATTAAAAACATACTGGATAAGCAAGATGAATTATTTTTAAGACCTATAAATCTAAGGCCACTTCTTATAACATCTGCAGTAGAAGTCGATGACCCAGCAATCAAAATATCCGCAAGATTATTTTTAAGCATTGCCATGCCATGATTAACTGGGTTATTTATATAATCTAACAAACTGATATCGGACCAATCTTTAGCAAATTTTAATCTCTTAATATCATTAAAAAAATCTTCTGATTTACCATCCAATTCTATAATTTGAAAACCTATATCACTTAATTTTTTCTTAGCTTCTTTAATTCTTGAGTTATTTTCAGGAAGAATTAAGCGAATTTCTTTTGGATTAATAAAATCATGTATTTTATTTAGCAAATTTTTCATCACTAATTCCATTTAATGCTTTTATTACAGACTCAGGTACAAAATCTTGTACATCTCCACCTAAAAAATGAATTTCTTTAATCAAAGAAGAGCTTATATGGGCAAATTTTTCATCAGTCATCAAAAAAACAGTCTCAATATTCACATTTAAATTTCTATTCATAATTGCCATTCTAAATTCATATTCAAAATCAGACAAAGCTCTAAGCCCTCGAACAATAGTAAGTATATTTTTACTTTCAGCGTAATTAACAAGCAATGTATCAAAAGTGTCAATCTTAACATTTTGATGATTTTTCAAACAATCATATAATATTTTTTTTCTTTTGCTAATTGAAAAAAAAGAATCTTTACTTGAGTTAGAAGAAATAGTTACAATTAATTCATCAAATAAAAGAGCTGCTCTTTTAATTATATCAATATGACCATTAGTTATTGGGTCAAAAGAACCTGGATATATCGCTATTCTTCTTTTTTTTGCCATATCAAGACCTGCGTCTTACCGTAATTTTTAATTCTAACATTATCATAAACATCTTTTATATATTTTCGCTCCATGCAAAATATACCACCTTTATTAAGGAATTCAGAAATCTTAAGTTTAAGACTCTCAAAAGAAATTATATTATATGGAGGATCAGCTAAAATAATATCATATTTATCCGTATTATTATTTAAAAAAACCTCTACTCTAGCATTTATAGCTCTGAAAGCAGATTTATCACAATTTTGATTAATATTTTCAGATAAAGCTTTAAATATTATTTTATCTTTTTCAACAAAAGTAGCACTTCTTGCACCTCTGCTTAAAGCTTCAATACCAAGGGAACCTACTCCTGCAAATAAATCCAATACAGTTTTACCACTTAAAGGTGAAATTATTTCAAATAATGATTTTTTTACTAATGAAGTCGTAGGCCTAACTGCACTACCAGATACACTTATCAGTTTTTTATTTTTATATTTACCTGATATAATCCTCAATATTAAAACAAATTAAGTTTATATGAGTCTGAATTAATTCTCTTTATCGTAAAATTATAGATAAAACTTCTATCATTAAATAACTGATTTAATATATGCTTTAAATCACGACTATCCAGAAAATCATAAGAATAAGGTCTATCTTTAACAACATCCATATTGAGTTTTTCGTCTTTATTTTCAAAAACAGATATATAATTAGTAAAATATGGATATTTCAAATATAAAATATTACTTGATTTTGATACTTCAAACTTTCTTTTTCCTCTAACACTATCAACATAATGACCTAAATCATTTTTAAAATCATTAAAAGAATTCTTATTTATACTTAGAGTTGCACTAATTCCACTAGAGCTGACATTCATTTCATTTAAATAAAACAACTTTTCATCTAGCATATAGTATATCATGTCTTTCAGATTTTCGGAATCTACAAATGCTTTAGATTTAATAGAAAATTGATAATAAGTTGAAAAAGCTACTAAAGAAATTGTTAACAAGGCAAAGAGTATCAAAAAAAACCTATTCCTAGATTTAACTTTAATAGATTCCACAACATGAATACTCTCAAAATCCTTGCTATCATCCAACAAAATAGATTCATCTACTATAAAAAAGTTTTTATCGTCTGAATAAACAACACCATCTTTACTTAAAAGATTAACATCAATCATTAGTAGCCTGCTGTTTAAAGATGTATCCCATTTCTGATAAATACGATGAAGATATTTCATCAAATTTAGCCTTTTTAGGCAAGTTCATTTTTGACAAAGGATTTAAGATTATAACTTTATCTTTATTTTTCTTAATTATTTTTTTCATATCACAATGACTTGATTTTTGATACATATAAATTTTATCAATAAAATCAATAGAACTTAAAGATTTTTCGAAATTTTTCTTTATAGAGTCAGCGCATTCAAAAGCATACTTAGAATCACCAAACAAATTTATAATTTTGAAGCTCTTATCTAACCTAAGTAATTGGAACACATTTTTCAACAACCCATCTTCGATAATCATAACTTCATCAAAAACATCACCTACAGACCAAATCATATATTTAGCACAAGATTTAGCATCAAAAACTTCTCTAGCAAGATATTCTGCAGAAAAAAGCCCCATTGATAAGACTTTTAAATTAAGACCTATATTATAGCATCCCTCATAATACTCCCTGCGAATATTCTCATCTATATAAACACTTATTATTTTATTATCCGAACATCCTTGATAGTGATAATCTTTAAACTTAGATATAGCATTTTTTCCAAACATAGAAGTTTTATGTAGACTCAATAGATTTTCGTTTTCTAATTGTGGGATAGCTTTAAATTGATTAAAAATAACTTTATCTAAATCTAAAAAAGCCATCACTTTTTTACTTTTCATGTTTGATTTAGATATTTTTTTTCGAATTAGAATAGAATTTAAAATATTATTGAATGAATCATCTCTTTTTCTGAAAGAACCAAAATCATCGACAAAAAAATCGACTCCATCTTTATAGCACGATATAAAATTAATATATTTTTCTTTAATAGATAACGCAATCATCTATTCATTTATCCATGTCTTAACATGATTAACAATCTCACCATGACTTCCAGTATAAAAAGAAAATGGCGTTGGAATCTTAAATGTAGTTTTATTAAAATTATTGCTATTCACATCTTCAATGGAAACTAAATTCAAATTCTGCCAATACATCCAATTTTTGTTTTCAGGTACAGGAGAGCTAATTACTATATTAGGAGGATCCAGTTTTTCATAAAATAAATCCACACTTATTATTTCAGAAACCAACGGAAGCTCAAAAATAAAATCTTTTTTATCATAGCTTTTCTTTATCAAATCAATCTCTGCAATAGTATTTGATTCATTGTAATAACTGTTTTCGAATTTTGAATTTTTATCAATATCAAAAAAATGAAATGAATCATCAAATCTAGTAATCTTAACTAAAAAAGGCTCATGTTTATTAAAATTATGTTTAAAGTAGTTAATAGAAGAGTATAATGAATCTGAAGAAAGTGTATCTGCTTTTATAAAATAATTCATATCAACCATTTTCCTACTAACTATTCTATAATCAATATTTTCTTTTTTTACTAAACTGATGATTTCTTTACTATTGTAATACTTTTTATACTTATAACTTGGCAATACAAGGATACTATCTTTGTAACCTTTTAAGTTGACATGAAAGAGAGTATCTTGATTTGGAATTAATCCTAAATAAGATATTTTCCTTGAATCAAAAACGCCATTATTATTAGAATCAGTAAACTTCTCAGCATGATCCCACTTACCATTATTATTAGAATCAGTAAATTTTTCATCTGAATCCCACTTGCCATTATAATTCTTATCTTTAAAATTCTCAGAAGAATTCCATATACCATCATTATTTATATCTTCAAAATACTCACCTTTATAATCTGAAAGTGACTGAGAATTAACATACGTAATATCATAATATTTTTCGCCAAAATCAATTTTACCATTATCATTAATATCTAAAAATTGATCTGTAGGATCTAAGCTAAGAAGCTTGACTGCATAAATTGAATCTTCATAAAAAGTTTCAATTTTAACAGGGTCTGTGAAAGTAGTATCTAATTTATTTTTGAATCCAAAAGGGATGTTAACTTTAATAGTATTATCCTTCAAATCATCATTCGTAACTAATAATCTGCCATCAATCAAACTTCTATAAAAAACAGATTTGTTATTAAGGTCTTGAATTTGATTGTTATTAACTGAATATATATTTGATTCAATATAATTATTATAATCTATCATACTATAGTTAATCTCATTTCCATTTAAATAAATAGAATAGTAAGATGAATCTGGCTTTAATTTAGGAGATGTATGTCTTATTAAATTATTCACAATCATTTTCTTAACTTTAATATCAATACTATCAAAGTCAGTTTTAGGGACATCCATTTTATCTAATACATAATATGAAAACAGCTTGACTCCCTCTGAAAACTCAAAAGACTTTGAAACAGATGCATTGACAAATATTGAATCAACAGAATTAGTTACTGGATTTTTAATAATATATTTTTTAATTCTCTTTGCCAAAAGAATATCTTTTTCACCTTCGAACAAGCTATCTCCATACAAAGTATCTTTAACAGACTCCATTAAAGCAAAAAGCATATCACCATCCTCTATGTAATCATTAGTTAGGTCATAGCAGAGTTGCTGAGCATTATCAATCCGCTCCATCCTTGATCTGTCAATATTTCTAAACTTTTCTTCTTTGGGCCAAATCACATATGCATAAAGATACACAATCGTAAAAAAAACAAATACACTAAATAAAATTGCATAGTCTAAAATTGATATTTTTTTATTATCCTTAATCATTAAACCTTTTATAATTCACAGAATCTCCAATTTCACTATAAAGCTCTGTTAATAACTTATGCGTATTTTTACTAATTTTTTTAGGAATATTTATCATAATTTTAACATATTGGTCTCCATACCTACTACTATTTATATATCTCATACCTTTATTTTTCAATCTTAAGACTTGCCCATCCTTAACTCCTTGAGGTATTTTTAATTTAACATCACCTGATAAGGTAGGTACATTTATAGTAGTACCTAGTACTGCTTGCTGATATTGTAATTCGCATTTCATATAAATATCTACTTCATCACGCACATACATACTATGCTCTATTTCTTGAAAGTGCACAATCAGGTTCCCATCAAACTCTTGTGATATCCCTTCATTGCCCTTTCCTTTTAAAGTCATATAATTGCCAGAACTAACCCCAGGAGGAACATCAATCTCAACCATACTTGATGAATATTCTGTCCCACCCACATATCCTGCACCTTTACAATTACGGCAAGGCTGAACATTAACTATTTGTCCAAGTATAGACCTTTGAACCATTCTAATTTCACCCTTACCTTGACACTGATTACAGATATCACTTTTTTGACCATTTCTAACGTTTCTTTTAACTCTAACTTTTTTCTGAACACCACTATAAATTTCTTCCATTGTTAGCTTTAATGATATTTTCAGATCTCCTGCAGACTGACTTCTTCTATGGCTCCCGCCTTGACTTCCAAAAATATCTCCAAAACCCATTCCTCCAAAAATATCTCCAAAAGAACTAAAAATATCTTCAACATTCATATTAAAACCTTGAGCAGAATTCTGATTAACCCCTGCATGACCAAAAGTGTCATATTGCTGCTTTTTCTGAGCGTCACTTAAAACAGAGTACGCTTCAGCTGCTTCTTTAAACCTACTTTCAGCCTGACTATCATCAGGATTTCTATCTGGATGGTTTTTCATAGCAACCTTCCTGTAAGCTTTTTTTATTTCTTGTTCTGAAGAAGATTTATCAACTCCTAATATTTCATAATAATCTTTCATTTCTTACCTTTGCTAACAACAACCTTGGAATGCTTAATAATTTTATCGTGATACTTATAACCTTTTTCAAATTCTTCCACAATCACATCTTTATTTTTTTTAGAATTTTTCATCATTAATGCATCATGTAAATTTGAATCAAAAATCTCTCCAACAGAGTCAAATTTCTGAATATTGTTATCCAATAAAACCTTATAAAGCTTATTACTTAAAATCTCTATCCCTTCATACAAAGCATTTTTTTTATTTTCTTTGTCAGATTCACTGATAATTCTATCTAAATCATCAAATATAGGTATCAACTGCTTTATCAAATTCTCTCCTGAATACTTTAGTAAACCAACAATCTCTTCATTTTTTCTTTTTTTTAAATTTTCATAATCAGCAAGCAGCCTTAAATTTTTTTGCTCAAGATCTGTCAATCTAGCCTTTATTTTTTTATCATCTTTTTTACGAGTAGATTTTCTTGATATTTTTTTATTTAACTTTGTCTGCGTTTTTTTCATATATTGCTACCTTCTCCTATATTAAATCTATAAAAATATAATACATACATATTTATTTTAAATATTTAGAAATCGCCTTCAAAGCACCGGATACACCCAACAAAACCCCCAATAATAACACAATCAATAATGGGTAGTACAAAAAATCTAAATCTATTTCAACAGAAGATTGTATAATTAAGTTTATAAAATAAAAAACTCCAATATTAAATCCCGATAAATTTAAAATAATTAAGAAAATACTAGCAAGTATGCCACCTATAACTCCTTGCCACACGCCTTGAAAAATAAATGGCAACTTAATATAAAAATCCTTCTCTCCTAAAATCCTCAATGTTGAAATAAATTTCTGCTTTGAATGTATTACCAATCTTATCGTATTTGATACAATAAAAAAAGGAATAAAAAATGATATTAAAACTACAATAAATAAAACAGTTATTATAACAGGAACTAGACTTCTGAAATAAATAAATTTATCTAAGTCTGTATCAACATAATCTACAAAACTTTTACTTTTAATAATTTCAAGCATTTCATCTAGCTTATCTATACTATTAATTTCATCAGAAACAATAAATTCTCCGCCCATAGGCAAATCAACCATAGGTCCTCTGTAAGGAGCATTAAAATAACTTTGACCCATTAAATCTTGCTCCCATATCCTAAGTACTTCCTCTTTATATATAGACTTTACTCTTTCTTCTATACCAGATATATTGATAATCTCATTATTTAATTCATCGCATATTAAATCAAGGCATTTTTTACACGAATTATCAACTTTGCTACCATAATATTTAGGATAATTAGAATTTTCATTAGGTGAACAAGCCTGATCACATTTAAAAGATATTATCCTTGAACCATCAGTAAGACCTAACTGATCACAGCACTGTTTACATCTTAGCTTACCATTCTTGTCAAATTCTAAATCATTATCATAAACTTCTAAATATTTAGGCTCAAAATAAGAGCATTCAGGGCAAACTTTATTATTAAACAAAAGTTCTTCATTGCAAGCATCAAAACATTTTTTTTCAACATCTCTATTGAAAATAACAGCTATTTTTTGATTATTAATTAACGTTATTTTTTTTATAGCATAAAAACTAAAAAAAGATACAACAGATAAAACAACAAGACATATAGCTATTGTAATTGAAGAAATAAATAAGGCTGTTTTTTCCCTTTTAAATGGATTGAAGCTATCTTTAAAAAGTGCAAAAATTCTACTAAACAATTACTGAATTCTCCCATCTTTTAGCTCTAGAAATCTTCGCTTTTTATATTTAATTAAAGGATAGTTATGCGTGCACATAATAACAGTAGCACCATTATCTGAAGCCATCTCTAGCAACTCTAATATTTCCATTGATATATTTGGATCTAAATTTCCAGTAGGCTCATCGGCAAGCAATATTTTCGGGTCTTTAATAATTGCTCTCGCAATAGATACTCTCTGCTGTTCTCCACCGCTTAATTCATCAGGATATCTTTTTTCTTTACTATTTAAACCAACGACATTAAGTATGTCATAAACTTTATCCTTAATATCTCTTTTTGAATAATTTTCTATAAGCAGAGGTAATGCAACATTATCATAAATAGATCTATCGTTTAATAATCTAAAATCTTGAAATATCATGCCTATACTTCTTCTTAAAATATATAATTTATTATTACCGTATTGATTAATATCTTGATTATCAATAAAAATCTTACCGTTATCTATATCAAGTTCTCTATAAATAGTTTTCAGCACAGTAGATTTACCGGAACCTGTTGGCCCCATCAAAAAAACAAGATCTGAACTTTTAATTTCAAAAGATAAATTAAAAATACCAGAACCATTGCGATAAACAGATGTTACATTTTCAAATTTGATCATAAAAATACTATTAAACTATATTGTTAACAAAAAATTAGAGTAAATAAAAGTACAATATATTATCAAAAGAATAAACCCAATAATTCTTGATATAGACACCTTAAAAAAAGAATATAAAAAAACAATTAAGGTCAAGAAACACATTAATAGGATAGATGAAAGATTTATCACAATATTAATTTGATTAATCATGATTGAGGTCCCTAAAACCAACAAAACATTCATTATATTTGAACCTATAATACCACCTATCAATAAATCATGCTCTTTCTTTACAGATGCAACAATTGCCATTGCAAGCTCTGGTAGCGAAGTCCCTATCGCAACCATTGTCAAAGAAACTGCAAACTTACTTATACCAATATTAACCGCAATACTAATTGCATTACTAATAAAAATTCTAGAACCGATAATTAACAACATAAATGAAAACAATAAAATTAGTACAAGAAATATATCAAATTGCGTTTTTTCTTTTTTTTCTCTAACACTATAAAGCACTTGATTTTTGATATTAAAACAATACCAAAAAAAACCTACAATAAATAAAAAACCTTCATAAAAAACCAATTTACCATCTAAAGAAAATAAAAATAAAAAAATAGCAGACACTAAAAAAAATAAAATATCCTTAAAATTAAAATCCTTTGGTTCAATCACATTTATAATCACAGCTATCGAAAGTACTAATGCAATATTAGCAATATTAGACCCTACAATATTACCATAGGCTATGATAGACTCTCCGATTATGCTTGCATTGGTATTAACCACTAATTCAGGAAAACTTGTTCCAAAAGCTATTATAGTTAAACCAATAAAATATTCTGAAACACCTATAGAAAGAGCCAAGTCCTTTCCATATTTTATTATGAAATCTGAACTACAATAAATAATTACTGCACTACAAAAAAACTCTAAAAAATTAAAAACTAGCATTTATCTAAACCTTGAATCATATATATATAGTCAACGACTTTAGGATGAATCATATTATTTATATCAATATCTTTTTTATATTTTTTAGAAACTATAATTGACTTTAAATAAGATGAACTTATATCTAAATACAAATCCTCTAAAAAAGAGATTCTATTGTATTTAGATAAATTTGAAGGTTTATACTTTGGTCTATTTATACATACGATATCAACCAATTTTTCTATTTTTTCCCAATCTTTCCAACTATCCAAATCATTAATTAAATCTAATCCTAAAACCATAGATAAAGAATCTTTCTGATATTTTCTTTTTAAATAACGCACAGTATTAATCGAATAATTAACATCTTCATTACTATTTAATTCAAATAAATCAATTTCCATATTTTTTTTATTTGAAATCATAATCTGCAACATCTTTAATCTCTGACTTGATGAAAAATATGATTTATTTTTTTTATGAGGATTTTTTTTTTGCAGGCACAAATATAAACTTATCACATTGAGTCAAACATTTCAATGCTATATTCAAATGCCCAAGATGAGGAGGGTCAAAAGTACCTCCTAAAAAAAATATCTTCATAACAACCTATTAAAGTAGTCTAAAAAATAAATATTCTTAATTGTGATTTTTTTATTTGAATTATCAATAATATTGCGTGCATCGGAATAAGTGTTCTCTGAATGAAACTTATTTTTATTTTTTTCTAAATATTTTTCTGCCCCATCCTGGTCTTCAGAAATCAAATAAATTAAAATATGAGCAATATGAGCATCATCTGAGTATTTTATATCATAATATTTTTGAAGCAATTCATTTAAATATTGTCTCGCAGAATCATATTGTTCAGACTTTATATATAACTTAGCAACCTCATAATCTTTTAATGCTAATTTTGTTCTTAGATTTTTAATTTTATCCATAGCCTCAGAGTTGAATTTACTACCAGGATAATCTTCTATAAAAAGCTGAAAACTTTCTAAAGCATTATATGTTTCTGTCTGATCATTAGGATAATCTAATGTTAGCTCAAACAAGCACAAAGAAATCATAAAACTTGCAGACTGCACTTTTAAAATATCTTGAGAATATCTCTTGTATACCTTGAAAGATTGCTTTGATTCTTCAAAATCTTTTAATTCATATTCACAAAAAGCTAAATAGTATAATGCATCGACACCTAACTCTGTCCCAGGATAAGTGTCAATAATGTTTTGAAAGCGATCTTTTGCTTTTAAATATTTTTGACGCTCAAATAAGTCTAGTGATTTTTGAAAATATTTATCAGACTCCTTGATTTTAGACTTTTGAGAAGCACAATTACATAAAAGTAATATTAATGAAAGAAAGATAATATGTTTTATGTTAAATATCATTTAAAAATTTATTGATAGATTCACAAGATAATCTACTACCTCTAGCCTATAATTATACTTATTTTTGGCATCTATAGTAAATCTGTTATCAAATTTATCTTTAAAATATACATCTAACATACTAATTACATGGTTCAAATATAATACTGTTACAGCAAATTCAGAATATTCATAAAAGTCAATAGATTTATTCCATATACGATTATACTCTTTTTTATGTGGAGAGCTCGCAACAGTATATCCTCCATCAGTATAAATTATATTAATGTTACTTACCGCATCTTTCCATCCTGCAAAAAAAATATTATACTTTCTTATCCCCTCTTGAAAATCATGATCTCTCTTAAACTCAATATTATATTCCGACATAAAATCAATACCATTATTATGATCTGCTATCAAATCATAATACAAATCCTCAAAATCATCATCACTTGTACTCATATTAGAAGGATAACTATCTCGATCTATCCAAAAATCAACATGATGGCTATCTTCCCAAATCATTTGATAGTCACCATCAGCTTTTGAAAATACAGTATAATACTCACTAGTAATGTCATTCCAATACTCATGATTAATTATCCAATTATCAAAACCCCAATATTGATTTGAATATGTTTTGTAATCTCCCACATTTTCATCTGCTTTATTATCATAATAATCACTATAATATAAAGCAAGCCCTTCAATAGCAAAAAAGAAAAAAGCTCTTTTTTTATCTCCTTTTATATATTGCCCCATTCCAGGAACAATCAAAGAAGATAGCATAGGTTCAATTATATTGGTATCTTGATTTTCAACATCAGAATCTTCAAAATCATAATTAGAAAAAGATAAACTAAGATTATGGCTACCGCAAACAAAAACTGACATAAAAGCAATTAATATGAATACATTAGTATTCATTAAAAATCAAACAATAATTTGAAATAATGTTTTCCATCAGAAAAACTACTATTATTAGAGTTATGATATTCATAATTGACTGCTAAGGGATACGAATAAAAATTATATCCAAATAATCTAACCTCTAATCCTACAGATGTTTTAAAATCTTCCATAGCTACATTATTAATACTACCATTAAATAGATTGCCTGCCTGTAATACAATACCCATAGTTGAATGCCTTAAAATAGAAGATAATAACGGTATGTTTTTATTAATAAATAATGGGGAACGAATATAAAAACTCTGAATTAACTTCCTACTACCAATCAAACTCTCATCATAATAGGTATATCCTTTTAAACCAGGCATGCCTCCACCATGAAAAAAGAAAAAATCATCTATATTTTCATTAGATAGATAGCCTATCAATGTATTTGAGCACAAACTTATATTCTGTTCATCTAAAAGCCAATATTTATTAAAAACAAAATCTAACCTAGCTGTATTATTAGGATCTAAAAAAGCTCCCCAAGTACCAGAATCTTCATAAACTCCAAAACCATTAGCAAAATCATTTAATTCATATGAAATTTTTAAATCCAAGTCATAACCATTAGAAGGAAGCATATTTTTTATATATTTATTTTTCTTTTTTGCATATTTATATTGAATCCAGAATATATGAGCTCTATAATAATCATATGAAAAGTCACCGTTTAGATAATCAAATTCATTATTAAATTCATTAGTCTGATACTGAGTCTGATTAAGAGTAGTCCTATAATTATTAAATTGATAGTTTACCCAAATTTTATGCTTGCCTGGAATTGTCTTCAATTTAGAATTGATATAAAATTTAGTACCAATATCTAACGAAAATAGATTAAACAAAAATTTATTATCAATTGTATAGTTGTCATCAATCTGACCTGATGATAATGGATAAAATTCTGACTGAGATTCGTTTCTTGATATCCAAAACAAATTAACATATGGAGTATGTGAATAATTTTTATTTTCAAAGATTATAAAAAAATCAATATCATTTTTTTTATTTGCACCAAAACCAGAAAATATAGATAGTTTATCTAATACATCATTAGCAAAAAAATATGCACCTGGCTTAATATATCCATAATCAAAAAATATTCTTGGCATTATCATCATTTGCAAATCATTTGGATTATAGTCTTTATATTCAATATCCTTTCTTTCTGATTTGGTATCCTTATCAGATTGAACAATATTGCTGGTATTGATATAATTATCACCTATAAATTTCTTCCATTGCTGATGATTATAATTATATAAACTAGCACTATCCGACATCGATTTTGTAACATCATTCAAATATGTTTGCGATATATAATCAACACTTTTTCTAAATGACATTACATTATTAATCAAAGCGAGCCTATATCCTCCATTATCAAAAACAGAAAAAGCAAGGGCACCATTTGAAGATAGTGCAGGATAGAATGCCCCACCACGTAGTTTAGTCACATAATGACTTGCAACAAGATTGTCCATTGAATGAGAATTTGAATCCATACAATATAAATTAAAAATACCATCTCTATCATCAGCCCATACTAAAATATCAACATTTTGATTATAATTTGGATCTCTTTCATCGATAAAATCTACCAATAATTCTTTTTGATTTTTACCATCAAAAGAAATAGAATAAACATCTCTTCCATGCAAAGTTGCGGCATCAAACAAAAGTTTTTCTTCTATCCAATCAACACTAAATATTTGAAACCCATCATTATAATTAGTAATTCTTTTAAAATCCATAGATTCTGAATAATCTGCAATTACTATATTAGATGTCCCATCATATTGGTCTATAGATACAATTTTATTTAATTTATGATTATATGCTGTAGAATAAAATCTTTTGCCAAAAGTAAGCCTATCTTCTTTTTCACTATTCAAATTATACTTATATATATCAAAAAACTTTGAGCCATTATTGTTAGGTAAGCTTATTTTAGAATACACAATAGTACTATCGCTAATCCATGAAGGCTGTCCTCTAACACCTGTAACTATTTTTTCAGACTCTTTATTTTTGACATCATATAAATACAAGTCAGTTTTATTAAAAAAGTCATTACCTTTATCTGATAAGTATAGAAGATTCTCACCATTTTCTGACCAAACAGGATTTATATTTGAAGTTCCGTCAGTATCTATAAAGAACATATTTAAATTATCAATATTTTTATATATTGCATACTTTTCAATAAGATGACGATTGAAATCTGAAAAAACTTCTTTTATATTATCTCCGGAAACTTTTTTAAAAGCTTTATCAAAAGAATATATACTAGCACTTGATAAGGTATGGCTAATATCTTTTAGTATTTGATTTCCATATTTAGAAACAATATATCTAACAAATGCAAAACCCTGATTGTATACATTTTCATTTCCTATTCCTTTTTTACCAAACGAACTCATTTCATCATAACTAAGTAGATTATTATTTATTACTGCATCTCTTAATATCATTTCTCTATGAGAATCAAAAAAATCATAACCAGCCTTATCATACATGTACTGAGCAGTTCCTTCAGCAAACCATGGTGGAACCGTTGCGCCAGGCAAAGGAATCGATATTAATTGATTTGGATACCCATAAAGGACATCTCTTCTTCTTTCATCTTCATATTCTATGGTTTGCAAATAAATTCCTGGTATTGATCGAGTAAATTTAAGAGATGCACCTAGCTGAACAATATGGACAAACTCATGAGTAACAACATCTTGAATCCATCGATGAGCTCCCCTTAAATCAAAGTCCATAGGTCGCGCCCATACTTCTATTTTATTATTAAAAAAATATGCAGCTCCATTAGAATAATCATCTGTATCTTTTATAATAATTGCAGTTTTTGAATCTGGATAATAATTATAGAGAGTAGTTATTGGCTCATAAATTATTTCTGCAACTTTAGAAGCTTCTAAAGCTGATCGCTCAGTCTCTGGATGGAAATAAAAAATAAAATGCTCAGTTTCAAAAAATTTCCAATCTAGTTCAGAATGATTATCCCAAGACTGGAACATCCCAAATGAAAATAAAACAGCCAAATAAAAAATTCTCATTTAATTACCGCAATTTTAGTAAACATCAAACTCTTATTATTATCTTTTAGTTCTGCGAAATATATACCGCTCTTATAATCAACCAAATCTGCAGATATTTCATTAAATTCACTGATATTAAATTCAAAATTAATATCAGTTTCAAAAATATCAATTAAATCACCCTCAATATCATATATATAGATTCGGGGCCTTAATATTTCAAAGTTTGAAAAAAATCTAAAAGTTGTAAATTCATTTCTAATAGGATTCGGATAATTGTAAAACATATCATCATTAGAAGAAGCACTTTGCTGTCTAGGCAATGTATTTGGGTTTACTTGAGGATAATTCCAATCCGTTCCATACTTGCTTGTCCAATAAGTTTGCTTAGCATTGTATGGAAATATAAATAATCTACTTCCATCAATTAATGCAATTTTATTTACACCCCATTCAGGAACTAACCTAAGCTCTGAATTATAGTTACTCGCTAATGAATACACTAAAGCTCCATTTATATCAATAATATTTATTATATTTTTATTTTTAAAAATAACCTCAGGACTATCATCATTTAATATATCAGCAACTAGAATGACATTGTCGAAGTTATCATCAAAATTAACATCGATAGGAAAATTATCAATACTACTTCCATTAGAATTTTTTATATCTAAGGATTGACCACTCACAAAAACTATCTCATCCAATCCATCGCCATCAAAATCTCCAACAGAAACACCTTCTAAAGACTCTTCTAGCTGATAATTAGAATTAATATATCCAAAAACCCCTAGATCGTTTAAGTTGTAATTTAAAAGCATAGAAGAACAATCACCCAAACTATCTTCTGTTAAAAAATAGGCGTTTTCATCAATTGGGGTGATGTAATAACTTTGACTGCAACTTAAAACACTAGATGCATGCAACAAATCCTGACTAACTGAAGAACAAAAAGGAATCTCTTCATCGTAAAATTGATAACAAAATTCATTGTTTTCAATATAGTAAATACATGCTACATCGTTCAATAATCCAGAACCTATAACATTAACTTGATTTTCAGAAAAATATTCTACCTCAACACCACTCAAACTATTTTTCTCATAATTAAACGACATATTTTCACTAATTTGACTGAAATTATTTAATTCAATTAAACTTTTTGCATTTGAGCTAGTCTTTAAATTTGGATTTGTATAATCATTAATTGTAACTGTGCTATAGTTTGGATTATTAAAAAAATATTCACGATTGCCTATTATATTTCCTGCTTCATCAATTTCACTATACCAAAAATCATACATCCAACCTTTTTGCAATGCATCACAAAGAGATTGACTCCATTGATAGCATTCCTGACCTATATCTATAGCTCCATCAGCTTCTTTAATATATATAGCTTTGTTGCTGGAATTATTATTTATTCCATAAATATTATCAATTAAGCTTTCATTAATATTCCAAATCAAAATTCCAGAACCAGGCATAGCATAATCATAATTATCAAAACCTAAAATCACATTAGTTTCAGAGCTAATAGTCATTTTATTTGCAGGAACTAAATTATCTTCGAGAACATCAAAAAAATACTCAGAATTTAAAATCTCATTTGAATTATATACAAACTCTCTATTTCTTAAACTATCTAAGCCAAAATCATCAAAAACCCAGTTATTTTTATTCTCTAACAAAAGGTATTCCTTTTCAGTGATATTAATTTTCTTAAGATCATTAAGATTCAAATAAACTTCACCAGTATTTAAAACCGTATCAAAACTAACCCATCCTTTTTTAATTCGATTCCATGGCGATACAGGAGCAGGAATAACTCCATAGCCATTATTAGAGCCATAATCCATCAAGCCAAAAATACCTACCCCAGGTCTCCCATCATCAGTATTATTCAATACATCTAAATTAATAGCATACCCTAAAAGTAAAGCGAATAGTCCCGTCATTCCAATTTGGTAATTACAATAATCTTCTTCCCCATAAAAAAGATCTTCAATAATATCATATTGCACATGATTCATTGTTTCTGGTAAAATAATCCCTCTATCGATATTAAAGCTTTCAATCCAAGCATTACTAAGCATATCAGAATCGATATATGCACTTGGAATATCATAATTAGTAGGATCAAAAACAGGAAAGGAAATATCCTGACCTACCCCTGCATGAAAAACAATAAAAAGAACATCCTCATAATTGAGATTAATAGAACCCAAATATTGATCTATATCATTCTTTGATAGTATTATTGCATCTTGAAACAATTGACCAATAGCCTGATCGGAATAACTATAATACTTCATTTCTAAAGGAGCTTCATAAACATTATCTAAAACATGATAATCAAAAGTAAAATTACTATTTGAAACGGTTGTATAATAATTTTTGACAGCCTGAATTTGATCTTCAAAATAATTTTTATTATGAGGAGGGGGATCTACAATAAATCCATCACATTTACATTTGCTTTTATCTATGTTTGGTAAAAAACATACTTCATTTTGAATAATTAAATTACTTAATGAATTACTCAAAAAATGACCATCCCCAGTAGTACTTGGATTATCATCTAGAGGAAATTCAATCATAATTCCAACAATTTGAGAAAAATCACCTCTATTACTATTACTTGATTTATTTAAAACATTTAATAAATTAAAATTAGCCCCTAAAAAGGAGCTAATTAAAAATAGTAAACCCAATATTTTTTTATAATTCAATTAATCAATATTCATGTTTAAAGAAAACAGCATTGTATTAGATCTTGGTTCACCTTTATCACCTAAAATATAGCCCAAATCAAAACCATATTGCCCAAACCTTATACCAGCACCAAGCGTAGGATGCTTTAAACTTCCCTCCTCATCATGCAAGTATCCCATCCTCAATGCAAAATTCTCTGTATACCAAAATTCCAAACCTAAACTATACACCATCTCTTCTAATTCCTTTGAAAAACTCCTTTCATCTCCTGTACCTTTCTCCTTAACTCCTTCATTATTATACAAGCCATATTGAGGATGATTAAAAGGTAAAAACTGATCAGTCTCAATATCAAACTGATAATTAGCCTCAACCAATTTAAGATCTCCATTACCATCATCTAAAGTAGGTAGAAAATCATCTCCAGAAGTTATACCAGGGATACCATCACCCTCTAAATGAGAGTATCCTCCTATTATATTATAATGTTCAGACTCATCTATAGGAGAATTACTATCATTACAATCTAAGAACCTACATCCATTTTCATTATTATCTATCCAGACTTGATCTTCACCATTTAAATTATTAGCTGAAACAGGGATATCTCTATCGCCTCCAAGATACCAATCATCAAGCCAACTAGTAAATATTGCTTTATACCAAGGATCAAAAAAACCTTCCTCATCTGCTGTATCAATAATACCATTTTCATTCCAATCCATTGATTCATATCTCGCTACAAGCATTTTATTTGCATCAAACAATAAATTCAATCGCTTAGAATCATCTTCATATATATTTGCGAATATACCCATTTTCATAGTTGTAGGTAGAGGGTCTGCTTGCTGATTATCAACAAAATAAACTTCAGGACCTATATTAGATATAGCTAAACCTACATTAAATCTTTCAAATTTTTTCAAATACCCAATATCAAAAGCAAAATCTGTAGAATTTGGCTTACCACTTTCACCTTCAACAGGATTATCTGCTAGTTTCTGATGAATTATTTTAACATTAAATCCCCAAGCAGAATTCTCTGTTATTTTTGAACCATAGCTTGCTGTTATAGCATACATAAAGCTTCTAAATCTACCAAGAACATCCTGAGATGAATTAGTTTGTATTTGCTCTCCTAAATTAAGAAATATAATATGTCCACCTACGGTGCCTAACCAAGGAATATGTTCTTTATAACCTACAAACTCATAATATATATCATCAGCAAGACCTGGCAACCAGTTGACATGCATACCTCCATATTCTCTCCCGACCTGAAAAGCTAATCCTGCAGGATTATAATATGTTGCATAAACATCTTCCGATTTAGCAACTTGAGCCTCACCTGTAGCAACCGCAGAAGCACCTGGTGCTATCAATAAAAAAACTGCAGAAGCATCACCTGGGCTAGCTTTTACAAAATTTATAGAAATTATTAACAAAAATATTTTTAAAATTTTATTTTTCATAAAAACGTATCCTTTTTTAAATCTTACAATAAAGCATCCTTATTGTTCCAATTAATCTTTTTCTCTCCAACCTTTAATTATATCAGACCAACGAATATATTTCCTTGGGTTCTCTTTCATATCTTTAATTAAGATATTGGCATTTTTTGCAATATCAGCATATTCATTATAAAGATATGGATCATTTATAAGCTTTGAAAAAGTACCATCACCATTATTAAGTTTACTCAATACATCTTTAGCATCATCAGTAATCTGCTCTAAATCTTGAACTCTCATATCAATTTTAACTGATGTTCTATATAAATTTTCAAATGCCTCTTTGATTTTATCCATCTCAATTTTAGAACCATCTTCAACAGGCTCAATATTTTGCAGAACTCTCTCAGTTTTCTCTAAAGTACTTGATAAGCTAGATATTGTATTTCTTATATCATCTATAACTTTTCCATTTTCAACTAAACGAGCAATTTCATCAGTAAATGCTTTTAGATTAATTAATATAGGACCTATCCCTCTCTGAATTTCTTCAGGTAATTTACTTGGATTTAATTCAGCAGCACCAGAGACTATAGCTCCATCCATCAATCTTTCTTTACTCTTTATAGGGCCTCTAACAATCTCAACCCAGTAATCTCCAACAAACAACGGGCTTTTTATTGTAAATAAGGCATCTTTATATAATAATTCATCATATTCTTCTTTAATATTAAGAGTTACAAGAGGAATAATATCTGTAGAATTAACACCTCCAATTCTTCCAACTGCTGAGACCTCACCAATAACCAGACCTGCATATATAACATCGTTACCTTTAGAAAGGCCTAAAATATCCTCAAATTTTACCTTAATTGTAAACCCTTCGTCTATTCGTGCTCCTCTTATATAATTATAGCCCCACCATAAAAGAATTACTGACAAACATATAAATAATCCATTCCAAAAAGCTGGATTTAGTTTATTATTTTTAATAATAGATTTACTATCTGTTTCGTACATCATATAGCTAACTAACTCCTCTTATAAAATTACTTATATCAGGCTCATCTATGTTTTTAATGTCAGTTGGGCTTCCATTGAATCTAATTCTGCCATCGTCAAGCATAATAACCCTATCTGAAATATCATACACAGTCCTCATATCATGAGTAACAATTATCGATGTTACATTTTCTAATGTATGCAGCTTAGATATTAATTTATTTATACTATCAGTCATTATTGGATCAAGGCCTGTGGTTGGCTCATCATACAAAATATATTTAGGTTTAGCTGCAATCGCTCTTGCAATACCAACCCTTTTTCTCATTCCTCCAGACAACTCAGATGGATATTTATTTTCGCTGCCATTCATACCAACTTCATCTAATGTTTCTAAGACTCTAAAATTAATCTGCTTATCATTTAAATCAGTCATTTTTTTTAATGCCAACGATATATTTTCACTTACAGTCATCGAATCAAATAAGGCTCCAAATTGAAATACCATAGATATTTTAGATCTAATTTTTTCTAAATTTGAAAAACTCGCCTCATTTACAATTTCGTCATCGACAACTACTAATCCAGAATCAGGATAAATCAATCCATTAAAATGCTTTAGCAATACACTTTTTCCTATACCACTTTTACCAATAATAGACAAACATTCTCCATCATTAACGTTGAAAGAAATGTTTCTTAAAACACTGTTTTCAAAAAAAGATTTATTTATATTTTTTAAACTTATAATAATATTATCTCACCTAAAAAGTAATCCAAAAATACAACAGTAATACATGATACCACAACAGATGTTCTCGTAGTTTTGCCAACACCCTCTGCTCCACCACTAGCATTAAACCCATAAAAACATGCTATTGATGTAATAGCTAAACCAAAAAAAAACCCTTTAATAATTCCAAACCAATAATCCATTGGTACAAACCATGTTCTTAAGCCTCTTATAAACTCAGCATAAGATATATCTAACGAATTTGTGGTAACCCAAATACCTCCAGCTAAACCAAATAAATCAGCTATTGCAATTAGCATTGGAAACATAATCATGCCAGCTACAATTCTTGGTAATATTAAATAAGCAACTGGATCAAAAGATAAGGACTCTAAAGCATCTATCTGCTCACTAACTCTCATTGTTCCAATTTCTGCTGCAATAGTAGCTCCAATTTTACCCGTCATAACCATTGCAGTAATCATTGGAGCCAACTCTAAAAGAATAGCTTCGCCCACCACACTACCAACAGTCCACTCCATTCCAGGAATCAATGAAGCCTCTATTTGATAACTTGCTTGAACCGCAAGAACCATTCCTGCAAAAAGCCCTGTTATTATAACAATAGGAATAGATTTAATCCCTATTTGATACATATGAATATTGGTCAAACTTAAATAATAATTCCACGACCTATAAGATCTAAACATTTGAAACATTAATGCACAGTAATTTGATATACTTTCAAAAAAAGAAATAAAAATAGAAAAAGGGTACAATACTGAATTTCTCATCAATTATTTTTTAGACCTAATATATGACTCTGGAACTCACCTACATCTTTAAATTCTCTATATACTGATGCAAATCTTATATATGCAATATTATCAATTTTTTTTAATTCTTTCATAATCATTTCACCAATATTTTTAGAGTCAATTTCCATTTTATTTAAACTCAAAATCTTCTCTTCGATTAACTTAATAGATTCTTGAATTATACTTTCAGAAATAGGTCTCTTATTGCAGGCAATATGAAAACTTTTTTCGATTTTTTCTCGCTCAAATTCTTCTCTATCACCATTCTTTTTTATTATCATAATAGGATATTTGAGGATGTATTCATAAGTAGTATATCGAAACCCACAATTAGAGCATGCTCTTCTCCTCCTAACACTTGATGAATCATGAATACTCCTCGAATCTATAACTTTTGAATCTAGATTATTACAATCAGGACATTTCACAAGATATTTCCTTATATAATGGAAATGCATTACTTAAATCCAGTATTTCTTTCTTTGTTTTTTCTATAACAAAATCATTTCCAACATTAGATAGAACGCTATCTATTAAGTTTGCTATAATTTTCATTTCTCCTTGCCTCATTCCTCTTGTTGTTAACGCAGGAGTACCTAACCTTATACCACTGGTAACTAATGGACTCTTTTTATCAAATGGAACCATATTTTTATTAACAGTAATTAAACAATCTTCTAAAACTCTTTCTGCCTTTTTACCAGATATAGATTTATTGCTTAAATCAACTAAAACAATATGAGTGTCTGTGCCATTTGTAACAATGTCATACCCTAATTCCATAAGACTATTAGATAATTGCTTCGCATTTTTAACGACCTGATTACAATAATCTGAAAAATTTGTCCTACTTGCCTCTTTGAATGCTACAGCCTTTCCTGCAATTACATGCATAAGAGGCCCTCCTTGAATACCTGGCATAACAGCACTATCTAACAACTCTGAAACCATTTTAGTTCTGCCACTTTTAGGAGCAACTAGGCCCCATTGATTTTTAAAATCCTTACCCATAAGAATTAATCCTCCTCTAGGACCTCTAAGTGTTTTATGGGTAGTTGAAGTAGCTATATCACAATAAGGCCATGGAGAAGGATGAACTCCTCCAGCAATTAATCCTGATGGGTGAGCTATATCAGCCATTAAGTAAGAGCCAACACTATCTGCTATACTCTTAAATTCGTTAAATTCAATAAATCTTGGATAAGCTGAACCACCACATATAATTAATTTAGGATTAATCCTTTTTGCAATATCAGAAACCTGATTGAAATCTATTCGGCCTCCATTTTTAGATACTCCATAAGAATGAAAATTATAGAAATTTCCAGAAAAATTAACCTTGCTTCCATGTGTTAAATGTCCTCCATGAGCTAAATCAAGACCTAAAACTGAATCTCCTTTTTCAAGAAAAGTTTTATAAACCGCCATATTTGCCTGTGATCCAGAATGAGGCTGCACATTTGAATAGCCTGCTTTAAATATCTTTTCTGCTCTTTGCCTTGCTATATTTTCAACTTGATCAACAAACTCACAGCCTCCGTAATATCTGTTACTAGGATAACCTTCGGCATATTTATTTGTCAAAATACTCCCAACAGCTTCTAAAACTGAAAAACTTGTAAAGTTTTCAGAAGCAATCATTTCTAAGCCGTCTTGTTGTCTATTCAATTCTGAATGAATTAAATCGTATATAGCTTTATCTTTTAATTTGATATTTTTCATAACTCTATTTAAAATCAATTTTATTTATTCTATCCTGATGCCTACCACCTTCAAATTCAGTATTAATCCAAACATCTATAATTTTTAGCATATCATCTATTTTTGTAGTTCTGGAACCAAGAGCTAGTATATTTGAATCATTATGCTTTCTTGTCATTTCAGCATGAAGAACAGTAGTACACAGACTAGCTCTAATATTTTTAAATCTATTAGCAGCAATAGATATACCTATACCAGTACCACAGACAACTATACCTTTATCTGTTTTTTTTGAAATAACCGATTTAGCAACTTTTTGTCCATACTCGGGATAATCCACCGAATCAATTGAATTTGTACCTAAATCTAAAACTTTAATTTTCTTTTGCTCTAAGAATTTAATAATACTTTGCTTTGAATTATATCCTGCATGATCTGACGCTATAGAAATCTTCATAATTCTAAAAACTCCTCTTAATTATAAATCTATTAATCATGCTATAGCAATCATCCGTTGGCCTAAATTTATTCTTACCTTCATCAACATTTAAAAACCAATCTTTATTTTGTGTTATATAATTTTTATTTAAGAAATCTGCTTGTTTTTTAGCTCCTCTATTACCCTTGCCTACAGATTGATTTAAATCTTCCCAAGCCATTTCATAAACAGCCCTATCAGACATAGAAAGTTGCTCAAAATCTGCGCATGATTCAGCAATCCCAATATATATTTGAGCTCTATTATAGTATGCCTCTGAAGATTGAGATATTAATGATTTTTCAGAAAAATTAATTGCTTTGTTATAATCTCCCAAATCAAGATATATCTTAGACACCTCTATAAAATAGGCAATTTTATCATCTGAAATACCAATTAACTTATTATAAATATTTAAAGCTTTTTCTTGTTCATAAATATCTAAATACGCATCAGCAATATTTTCAAGCACTACTATATTATTTTGATCATAATCTAAAAGAGCCAAACATACATCTATGATTTTTTCAGGCTCTGACTCTTCTTTAAGTTTTTTAATATAATTAATCCCATATCTTATATTTGAAGGTTCTTTTTTCCATTTATCTTTATCTATATCTATAGGATTTCTACCTAAATTAATATACGCAGTCTTCTTTTCTTTAAATATTATTGAATTATTAGGATTGTAATCATACCAATCATCTAAAATTAATATTTGTTCATCATAATCTTCTAAATCTTTATAATATTCATTCAACTGTTTATATGTGTCATCCCTACTATTTTTAAATGAAGATATATAGCTATTCATATAATTATTCCATAGACCATCCAGCTGATCTCCTGTCATACCTAATGACTTTTGCAAATCTAATATATCTTCTTCATTGCTATATAGGTTTGTCAAATCAAGTAATCCTTGAACCTCTTCTTCCAACTGAAGTTTTTTATCAAGATAAAAAAGCCTGTCATCATTTAAATTCTGCTTCTTTGCAAGAAAAGCCGCTACATTTAAAAGCTGTAAATCATCAGGCATTATTCTTAACCCTTTTTTAATTGCCCATTTAGCACTATCTAATTTACCTAAATTTATATAAGATCTACCCATCCACTGAAAAATCTGCTGGGAATACTTGTCGCCACATCCTTCATTAATTGCAATATTATACGCATCTACACATTCTTGATACAAACTATTGGTTCTGTTTACATTTGCTGCACTCAAATATTGCAAACACACCTTATTATTATTAGATGATGCTTGACTTTTAACTGAATTAATTTGATCATCACTTAAATCACCAGCGCAACTATACAAAAAAATAACACTAACTACTAAACTTACTTTTCGAAGAATCATTTATTAAGCTCCTTTTAAAAACCATTTTTCAACATTTTCCAAACCTATTCCAATAGAAAGATATTTTTCATTTTTCACATTCAACAAATTATGGCTCTTTTGACCTAATTTAAACAAAACAGTAAATCCATTTTTGTCTTTAAATTTAATTCCAAAATTAAAAAGAACACCATAATCATGATCAGTTCCTTTAGAAAAATTTAAATTTTTATGAAATAATCCAATCTTATAATTTATATAACTTAAAGAATTATAATCTAGATTCGAAATAAATGAACTGTATAAAAAATTTAAAGAAAATATATCTGGGTCTGGTAAATACATTAAATTAGAATTATACTTAAAAGAAGGTTTGTGTGATAATTTAACAATAAAATCTCGATTTAAAGATAATCGTTTTTTATACCCTATAGAAAAAAACCTCCAATTTGAACTATACTTATCAACTATAATCTGATTAGGTTCAGTATAGTACTCCAATTCTTCTAAATTATCATGCGTACCAAAATCTTCATTATCAGAATCTATGTAAGGATCTAAGAACAACCTTGTCTCAATTTCTAAAGGTAATCCATAAACAAATGATAAAATTAAATCATTTTCATTTATAGTAAACTTTGACTCTACTTCTATATTATTCCCTTTAAACCTGTGGACCCTATTAACTGTCATTGAATCACTTAAATTATAACTTACATTATATTCATCATTAACTATATCAGAGAAATCTAAATCATAAATTCTAATAACTTTGTTTCTTTCTAGATTTCCAAATAAGTTTGAATATTTAAACGACATTATAAATAAATTAAAGAAATTACGTGTAAAATTAATATATCCACTTGATATACCTCCATTACTAATATAGCTAGATCTATAAGCATAGGGAGATTGAAAATTATACTCTTCCAAAAATTCTATTTCTGCAAATGTTTTGGGTGAAAAACCTAATGAAAAAAATCCTTTGTCTATAGGTACAGTAAAGTGTAAATCTGATATGTATGAATCAATCAAACCTGAATCGCTATTCCTGAAATCATAATTCATACTAAAAACTACATCAGAATTGTACATATTAAAGCTAGAATTTTTATAACCATTAAAATGCATAGATGGTTGATGTAAAAAATCAGAAAAGGAATCACCTCTATCTAAATTATCTCCAAATCCATACATTGATGAATAAGAACAATATAAAATATTAATACATAATATCAATTTAAGAAATATCATTTTGAATACATGATGTTAATTTTTGAGACTTTACTTAAATCTTCAGAATTATCAAAAACCAAAGTTCCGAAATTATTTCCATAACCACTTAACCTAAGATTAAATCCATCATAATTTGATTCTTTATTAACAAATTTTTGAACTACATCTCCAATAGGCACAATCAATGAATCTGAACTATCAAAATACACTCTATCTAAATACAAACTTTGATTAAAATTAACGCACTCAATATCTAAAAAACCTGACTCAAAATAATAGTTTGGGTCGGATCTATCTAAAAATAAATATAAATTAGTATTATCTTTGTTAATTATTAGTGTAGAATCAGTGAAAAATTCTTCAATTTCCCCGAAATTTAAAACCATTTCAATACCCCTGTGATAATTCATAAAAATATTATTAGATAAAAGATTGTCATTAATTTGATTGATAGGATATACAGAAACATCTTGAATCATGCCTTCATTATAACTAGAATAATAAACTGATGTATAATCTGTTAATACGTTATCAGTATATATATTAGGAGAGTGCCTAAAATTAAATTCAATAGCCTTGGTAGAGCTAGAAACCTGCACCTTTATTATAGCAATATAATTACCACCTTGCTTGTATATTTCAGAAATCCAAAGATTAATATCTTTACTTGTATCAATCAAATTATCAATGTTAGCATCAAAGCCTTCATCAGAAAATAATTGAGCAGTAAGTCCAGGCCCGTGGATTACATTATAAGATAAATAATTACCAGACTCTAAATATTCATCTGAATCTGAAACATTGTCATATCCTTCATCATACCAATTCTCAGATTGACCAACGATTAATTCACTTTCATCAATGATATTGTTGAAATTGGAATCATTCCAATCTATCTGATTATTCCCTTCTTTACCCTCACCTATATCCCAAACACCATTTCCTTCTGTTCCATCTAAATCAGGAGAATCATACGCGGCATCATTAGCACACAATCCATCACTTCCACAATCTCCCCAATCGTCAGAATTAATATCATCAATATAATAGTCTTCATTTGGGTCAAAAATATTATTTTCATCATAATCTGGATTGATAGATTCAAAACAGCCGCCATTTCCATCCTCATATTCATTAAAGCATCCATCAACACCTGAATCTTCATAGAGCTCATTTTCATCAAAAGATCCATTATTCTCTGTTGCATCACTGCCAATGCTATAGCTGGGTTCCTGCCAATTAATCAAATTATCAGAACCAAAATCATCATAAGGCTCTCCTAAATCCCTCAAAGAATTACCTTCCGTACCTTCACCTTCATTCCAAACACCATTTCCTTCTGTTCCATCTAAATCAGGAGAATCATACCCAACATCATTAGCACACAATCCATCACTTCCACAATCTTGCCAATTATCAGCTTCGGGATTTTCTTCTAATTGATCAGGAACACCATTAATGCCAAAATCATAATAATTTTCACCCAAATCATACATGTTATTCTGTTCAGTCCCTTCACCTGAATCCCAAAGACTATTTGATTGAGTTCCCCCAGGATTATCCAAGAAGCTATAATTATCACCATTTAGATCTGAATTTTCAGAACTGTAGTTTTGGTTCACTGATTGCAAGCACCCACCATTTCCATCCTCATATTCATCAGGACATCCATCTGAACCATAATCATTCCAATTATCTTTACTGGGGTCCGAGTTGTAATTATCTCCATTGGGATCAAAATTATCTGAGTTATAATTTGGATTTAGCAATTCTAAGCCCCCGCCAATTCCATCCTCATATTCATCAGGACATCCATCTGAACCATGATCTTGAATTATTTTCTCACCATAATCATACCGATTATTGCTTTCTGTACCTAACGGATTATAATTATTTAAACCTAACTCGTTATAACAGCCGTTGTTTCCAGATTCATATTCATTAGCGCACTGGTCTAACCCAAAATCATCATAATTTTCTAACAACCTCTCACCATAATCATAATCTAAATCTTGATTTTGATCTTCCCAGTCTAAAATTTTATTATTTTCATATTTTTCACCAATATCCCAAATACCATTTCCTTCTGTTCCATCTAAATCAGGAAAATCATATCCGGCATCATTAGAACACAATCCATCACTTCCACAATCTTGCCAATTATCACCTTCAGGATCACTTGATTCTACATAACCAATCAAACCATCTAGATAAAATTCTATAGGTAAAAAATCATCTCTTGAATTAAGCATACCATCAATCAAAAATTCTACTTTTAAATCTAGCAATACCGGGTAATCACTAGCTGCATTATCTAGTATAGGAACTAGATTAAGTGTATCTACAAATATAGGCTGAGATAAATTGCTTTCCAAACCTTCATCTTCCAAATTCATCAAATAAATTTTACCCCAATCATCCGACTCTGCATTATTCACAATGTAAGCATTGAAATTTTGACTAGATATATTGGTACAAGAATTAATAGAATATTTATTATTAACAATTGTTTGTTCTTCAAGCACAGAATAATCTAACTGCAGCTTTGGACGACTAGGTTCATAAATATAGTCCGATGAAATTATTTCTATAAAATCCAAAATACTTTCATCTGAAAGAGAATTACTATATGTCACAACGAAGTCAATCTTATCTAAATTACAAAAATCAGCAATATTCTGTTGATCTAAATCAATAATAATATCGTACTCATCAATTTCATACTTTACGGTAGAAAGATTCTGATAATTAAAATTATTATAGTCTAAATATGAAATATCTTCCCAAACTTGACCTATATCACCTGCAAATATCTTTATGCCTGAAATGCCGCTTGTATTAATGGTATCTATATATATCTCAGAAATAGAACTATCCGCATCTTTATTAATCAACTTATTATAAGAACTTAATTCAAGCTTAACAGCCGAGAAGTTTTCGCTACTACAAGCAGAATCATCTTTTATCTTTGAAACGTCTAAACTTAAAAAAATATGTGAGTTTAAATTTTCATTTGTGAAGCCAGTTCCAGCATAAAGCCTATCGCTATTTGATATATTTAAAGAATCTAAATCTTGAATAGAAACTGAGTTTATTAAGTCTAAATTATACGTATCAAAACTAATTGTGGTATTTATAATATCAGAAGAAATATTTATAGGGTCACTTTTCTCTTCGCAACTAATGAAAAGTACAGCTAAGACTAAAAGGATTTTAATATTTATTAGATACATTAATTATAAGCTACGTACATCTTCTACAATTTTATCTATTTTCTCATTTATATCATCTGAACTATAATCTATATCATAAATTTTATGCTTTTTCTTCAAAGTTGCTAATTCACTATTTAGCTTCTTATTTTTTTGAATTTTTTTAACTATAGGATTCTTAATATCATTCAATATAATAGTGAAATCTGAGTTTCTAATAGCATTCAAATGATTATCATTTAGCTCAAAATCTTTGCTTTGGAGATTCAGAGATTTAAAAACATCTTTATCTACTTTTTTCATATTGTCGTATGAATGAAGAATATAAACATACTTAATACCCTTATAAAAATCATCATTTTTGAAAATCTTTCTTCCAACGATAGGAACAAAGGACATCTGCCAATCATTACTTACAACAACTTCAGGAGGCCAATATAATTTTTTTAATGCGACTAAAATAGATTTAGCAAAGTAGGCAAACTTTAAATGATTATTAGAAAAAATCCTCCCATTTCTAGACTTATACAATAACTCAGGAACAGGCTGAAAAAATTCCTCATCTTCCATAAAATAAACCTGAACTCTTGAATGAGGAATAAAAGCTGATTTCAAATTAGTCACTCTATTTTTAGGAGCAAAATCAATTTCAAGGTTTTTTAAACGAATCACCTCTCTTAAAACATACTTTCTTTCACTAATATAACCATACTTAGGCTGACACATTCTTATATCTACCTCTTTATTCTTTTTTATTTGAGCACCAAATAATTGAGAGAAAGAACTAATAGAGCATGAACTAGAGAAAGGCTCGATTTCTGAAGAAAGGAAAAATACTTTTGATAAAGACATTACAATATTAATCTAATTGAAGTAGGTATGATTTAGCTTTTGCAACAAATTCTCCTTGAGGATATTGATCTATATAATTTTGCAGCTCTTTTTTAGCCTTAGCGTTATCTTCAAGCTTTATATAACAAATACCTATTTTCAACTGAGCATCATCCTCTTTTTTTTCATTTGGAAAACCAAAAACTTTTTTGAATTCGGAAAGAGCAATATCATACTGACCTTTAGCAAAATAAGCCTCACCCATCCAATATTGACAATTTTCGGACAAATCATGACTTTTATTACTTGATAAAAGCTCTTTAAATCCTCTAATACTCATATCGTAATCTTCATTAATATAATTTTTATAATATTTAGAATACTTCTCTCTAAATTCTTGATCAGATATTTTTTTGACAGGAACATCATCAAAACTTGCATCAGACCCTGATATATATTCAATTAAAGATTTTCGCAAGGTGGAAACTTCATTATCAAGGATGACATATCTTTCATTCATATCAAACCTAACGCTATCAAAGAACATTGTATATCTATCTACACGTTCTTTATTTAGCTTAACCTTCATTTGAAGCTGAGCCATTTCACCAACAACATTTACGTCAGTAGTATCCTCTTTGCCAATAGATGTTTTATTTATTTTCATTTGATCTTGTAAATTTTTTAAAACTTCTTTTATAAATAATACATCTGAACCAATGCTATCAATTTTACTTTCCAAGTAATCAATATCTGTTTTATGTGATTTTATTTCAGCACCTTGCTTATTATGCAATCCATAAAGCTGATTTAATTCAACCTGTGGCTCTTCTTCAAACAATTCATCTGGACTAGACGCACCTTTTTTCCAAGGCAACTTTGAGCAACCTACAATAAAAATAGCTCCAATTATTATAAAGTTTTTCATATCTTGTTTTTTATAGACTCCTATCTGGTTCATAATTTATACTAAACATCAATATATAAAAAGGGTTAGTTTGAAACATGCGAAGAAATTATCTTATTTGCAACGGAAAACATTAAAAAGTTTGTCACTAAATACGTTCCTCCATAGCTCAAAAAAGGGAAAGGTAAGCCTGTTACAGGCAACATACCTGAAACGATACAAAGATTGACAAACGAATGAAAAAACCAAATAGAGCAAAATCCTACGATTATCAACTGCTCAAATCTATTTGGGCATTTATCTATATAAACAATCATCCAGTAAAAAAAATATATCAAACAAGTCAACAGAACAACGACCCCAAATAAACCATACTGTTCAGCTAGAGCAGAAACAATAAAGTCAGACTCATATATAGGCATCATTTTAAATTCAGTCAAAAGACCTTTCCCTAATCCTTTTCCGCTAAGTCCTCCTGAGCCAATAGCATCATACGAACTATTAATTTGATATGCATAATTATTTCTATACATATGAGGGTCCAAATACGCAAGAATTCTATTAATCCAATAACTAGTTTCAAGCTTCTGAAAAAATTGCTTTGTAAGCATTGTTATTAATAGATTAACAGAAACAATTAGTGTAGATACATAGACATTAAGAATATTTCTATATCTTATGAACAAAATTAGGGTTATTCCAATAACCCAAACTGAAAATAAAATAAAAAAATACGTTTCACCTACCTCTATAGCATTTGTTTTAGAGCTAAATTCATAAATAAATGATATAAAAAATGATACGAATGGAGACACCACTAATAAAATATCGACCAATTTTATGTTTGCCCAAAGCATCATAGGAAATATTAAAAATAAATACACTAACGATGTCCCTAAATCAGGTTGTTGAATAATAAAAAAAACTACAAAAAAAGAACATAAAATAATGAAAAGAACAATACCAAACCTCTTTTCTACTGACCTTTGAGCTAAAACTTTTGCAATAAAAAATACAAAAAAAAGCTTACCAAATTCAGATGGCTGAAAATTTATAAACCCTACAGACAACCATCTTCTCGAATGATTAACCTCTATTCCAAACAATATTGTTAAAAACAATAGCCCAATTATAAAAAAATACAATTGATATGAATTTTTATAAATAAAATCAATTCTTATGTATGAAAAAAAATAAAAAGAACAAATCCCTAAAAACATCCATCTCAATTGAGAGTAAAACAAATACTCTTTTTCAATGCTTGAATATTTCAATAACATCAAACTCATAAAAATAAGTATAACAATTGGTAAGAAAATCTTAGCCTTGATTTTAAACCTATATTCAAAATCTATAATTCTTTTAATAATATCCATTTAATGTATTTAACTCAATAATCTTATTAAATATTTTTCTAGCTATATCAGTTGCTAATTCTCCTCCCTTACCACCATTTTCAAGCATAACAACGATTGAAACCATATCTTTTTTTTCCTTATATTCCATATAGCCTGCATACCAAGCATGGGGACTTTTACCACCACTTTGTTGTGCAGTTCCTGTTTTTCCCATTACCATAACATCACTATTTTTTAATCGAGCTCTTTTAGCCGTACCCCAATCTAAATAAACAGCATCTTTCATAGATGACTTTATTAAATTCAATTTTTTTTTGTTTAGACTTATTTTTCTAACATCTGAATTATAATCTTTATTAATATGCGGCGAAAACATAAACCCATCATTGGCTATAATATTAATCATTTGAATTACCTGCAGAGGAGTTACTCTCATTTCTTGACCAATAACCATATTAAGCATTTTACTCTTTGACATATCATGAGACAACACAGCTTTTTTCTCATACAATAAATCAATTCCAGTTAATTTGCCAAAACCTAAAGTATCCATCCAAGAATACCATTTTTTCCTATAAAAACGATTATAGTTATCAATAACTGAATGATAAAAATATATATTGCATGATTCTACGATAGCATCAATTAGATTCACATCTCCGTGCCCTCCCTCTTTCCAGCATTTTTTAGGTCTTTGATTCTCAGATTTAAACTCATAAGCACCATCACAATTATAAGTTTTATAAGGATCTACTCCTAACTCAAGCAACATAATAGCAACTGGAAGCTTAATAACAGATCCTGGCTCATACACATTTATAGCTCTATTTAAAAACGGCCCATTCAAAGAATTTAAAGAATCTAATTCAGACTGACTTATTCCTTTTAATATTTTTTTTATATCAATGGTAGGAGAATTAACATAAGCTAAAAGCTCTCCGTTCTTTGGATTAGAACAAATAACAGTTCCTACAACATCTTTTATTAAATCATAAATATATGTTTGCAAGTGTATATCTATTGTCAAATTTAGATTAGCACCTGAAATAGGCTTTTTCTGACTATAAATACCATCCATATATAAACCTCTATCCATCCCCATAGCATCAAATAGACGATATTCTTTACCATTTATTCCAGATAATAAATTATTATAGAATCTTTCTAAACCTCCACTACCACGACTAGGATTTAAATATATTTTATCAAAAATAGGATTCTCAGAACTATATCTTTCAATTTTAGTGGCCCCAAGTATATGTGCCATATGCATATTAGAATCATAAAAATAATCCCTTATAAAAACCTCTCTTACAACTAATCCAGGAAAATGATTTCTCTGCTCTTCAATTTTAAAAATAACATCTTGATCAATTTTATTCTTAATAGATAATGGCTTAAATTTTCTACTAATAGTATTTTTATTTAAAAATTTAATTTTTTCTTTTATTTCTGAAGTATCAAACGGAACATAATAATTTAAAAGCTTATAATTAAAATGATTATTTACATCATAAGGAACTACTTGCAAATCATATACTTTTGAATTCACTACAATATTTAGACTACTTCTATCTAATATATTACCTCGAGGAGCCTCTATAGGCAGAACTCTTACAACTTTATTAATAGCTCTATCTTTAAAAGTCTCATATTGAATTACTTGAAGATAAAAAAACTTAACAAAAACCAAAAAGAATAGCATAAAAACAATCGCTATTGATATTGTTCTTTTATTGCTGTACATATTTCATTATTCAAATAACTTTTTATTATAAAAATATTTATTGAGAAAAATAAAAATCACTACAACTATTACAGAATTAATAAAAATACATAATAAATCAAAAAAGGCTAACGAATACTTAAAATATAAATATTTATTTAAAAATGAAAAAAACAACACCGTAAGCATATATATCAATTGAAAATGTTGCGTCCAATTACTTGCATTCATTTTAATTAATGCTACAAAATAGCAAAATATCGGCGTAAACAATGTATTAAATCCTAAATAATTTGAATCAAGATCAAGATCCATAAGAAATCCTAATAAACTACCTAATAATATTAATTGATACCTCTTTAAAAAAAACGATTGTATAAGCAAATACAAATAAAAAAAATCAACACCAATAGTATAAGAGCTTTCAACCAGACTAAAGCCTAAGGGCATATACCATGAAACAATGAATAAAAGATATATTTGAAAAAATACTTTGAATATAACTTTCATTTAAAAGATCCCGCATTAATAATAAATAGATTTCTCATGTAGCCTAAATCTGCTAAAATTTTTACAAATACTTTTTTAAAAGGAGAGTTTTCCTCTTTATTAAATACATCAGTTACAACGCACACAGGTATATCCTTTAAATATATATCAGACTTGTACGATGTTATCATAGTGTCTCCAACCATTATATTTGAATTAAGACTAACACCCAACAACTTACATTTAGAACCAGAAAAAGGAACCATTAATGCGACAAAACTTGCTCTTTCCTTATTTTCTACTATCACTTTATTATTTACATCATTAATTAATTGTACAACTGATGTTCTATTGCCAATATCAATAATTCTACCTATCAAATTTCCTTGAATATCAACAGCAATATAGTTTTCAGAAAAACTTTCTTTTTTGAAACCAAAATCCTCTTTACCAATATCTATAATAACAGAACTAGATATTTGCGGATTGCTATGAGATAAAACATTTGCAGTATAAAATTTACTAGCATCAGATAGAATAAATCTATTTTTTAATGCAACAACTTCTTCTAAATACTCAATATATGATTCTTTGCTACTATAATTCAAAGAATCAAGCGCTAATTTTAATTTATATAATTTAAATTGCCTAAACTGATCCTTACTACTGACGAATTCAGTAATTTCAATTAATGGAGATGAGACTATAAGCCTTAAATCTAACCAATATGATTTTATTGTTTTTATAAAGTATGAATCGCTATTAAAAAAAACAACCAAAGATAAAAGTGTAGAAAAAATTAAAGCTAACGTAGTTTTATTTGAAGCTGTATAATAAAACAATTCTATGTAATTTAGTTAAAGCAGTACATTTCTATACTTTCTAAAATCTTCAACAATCATACCTGTTCCCTTAACAACTGAAAGCAATGGATTTTCAGCTACATGCACAGGAAGTCCTGTTTTGTTTTTTATATGAGTATCAATGTTTTTTAAAAGTGCTCCACCCCCAGTAAGAATAATACCATAATCAATAATATCAGAATGATGCTCAGGAGGAGCTTTATCTAATGCTTTTCTTATTGCATTTGTTATCTGAAAAACTGTCTCTGATAAAGCTTGCCTGATTTCATCTGAATCAACTTCTAAAATTCTAGAAATACCAGAAACCAAATCCTTACCTTTAACAGTTATTTTTTTAGCCTCTATTCTTATAGCAGAGCCAACCTCACATTTAATTTTTTCTGCAGTACGTTCTCCTATTTCTAATTTATGCTGGTTTCTAAACCAGTCTACTATGGATTGAGTCTGCTCATCGCCAGCTATGTCTATAGTCTCTAATGTACCAATACCACTTAAAGAAATAACAGCAATTTCCGTTGTTCCACCTCCTATATCAACAATCATATTACCTATAGGCTTTTTAACATCAATACCAATACCAATAGCTGCAGCCATAGGCTCTTCAACTAAAAAAACTTCGCTTGCATTAGCCAGCTCAGCAGATTCTTTAACTGCCCTTCTTTCTACATCTGTAATACCTGAGGGTATACATATTATAATTCTAGGCCTAGCCAATCTACTTGTTTTTATTTTTCTTATAAAACCTTGAATCATAGCATCAGTCATCTTATAATCTGCAATAACACCATCTTGGAGAGGCCTTATTGTTATTATAGAGCTATGAGTTCTACCCAACATCTCTTTAGCATCTTTTCCAACTGCTATTATCTTTCCATCAACAATATTTTTTGCAACTATAGAAGGCTCATTCAAAGTAAGACCTTTACCTTTAACCCATATCAAAGTATTTGCAGTTCCAAGATCTATTGCAAGATCACCCGAAATCATATTTTTAAATTGTCCTAACATAACATAATCCTTAATGATAAAAATGTCTACTCGAAGTAAACACCATACTAATCCCTAAATCATCAGCAACATTAATATTTTCCTGGTCATTAATAGAGCCTCCAGGTTGAATTATAGATTTTACTCCATTCTTAGCTGCAAGCTCTATACAGTCAGAAAAAGGGAAAAAAGCATCTGACGCCATAATTGATTTATCTAAATTTAAGCTAAATTGTTTAATTTTTCTAATAGCAATTTCTGCTGAATCAATTCTTGACATTTGTCCTGCTCCTACACCTAGAATTTGCTTACTATTAGCAATAACAATTGCATTAGATTTAACAAAACGAACCAATTTCCAACCTAAAACAAGACCGCTAATCTCACTACGAGAAGGTTTCTTTTTTGTAACAATTTTGTAATCACTAAAATCTTTACTGAAGAAATCTTTTTCTTGCAACAGGTATCCTCCTGAAGCTGTCCTTATATCATACTTATTATTCAAACTTTCATAATCAGAAGAAATAACTCTAAGATTATCTTTCTGCTTAAAAACCTCTAATGCTTCCTTACTATAATCAGGAGCTATTACACATTCTAAAAAAGGCTCCACCAACTTTTTAGCAAGAACCTCTTCAACCTTTCCATTAAAAGAAATAATTCCCCCAAAATAACTTACGGGGTCACAACTGACAGCTCTTTTATATGCATCTAGCAAATCTTCACCTAATGCAAAACCACAAGGATTTGAGTGTTTTATTATCGAACATGACGGTTCTTTAAAATTATTAACAATATCATACCCACTACCAATATCTAAATAATTATTATATGATAATTTCTTACCCTGATATTTCAACCAATTTAAATTGGCCCCACTACTAACACAAAATGATGCTTTTTGATGGGGGTTTTCACCATATCGTAAATCTTGAACTTTTTCAAGATATAAAAACTGAGTATCAGATTTCAAAAAATTTTCATCCTTATTAAAATAAGAATATATATTGCTATCATATTGCGAAGTCCTAAAAAATACCCTAGATGCTAAAACTTTCCTCAAACCTAGATTAATCGTCTTATTTTCTTGATCAAATTCATTGATGAATTCCAAGTAATCACTAATATCAGACAAAACGCATACAGAGTGATAATTTTTAGCAGCGGCCCTCAACATTGAAGGTCCTCCTATATCGATATATTCAATTGCTTTTTTCATTGGCAGCTTCTTTTTAACAGCCTCATCGACAAAAGGATATAAATTAACTACAATTAAATCAATTGTTTTACCGTTAATTTTATTTAAATCGTCCAAATGATTATTGTTATCCCTGTCTGCTAAGATTCCTCCAAATATTTTTGGATTCAATGTTTTAACCCGACCATTCATAACTGAATCCATACCTGTAATCTCACTGATTTCAGTAACAGGAATATTATTATCATTTAAATACTTATGAGTTCCTCCTGTAGAGATAATCTCTATGCCATTTTTATTCAAAAAATTAGCTAAATCTAACAACCCATCTTTATTCCAAACACTAATAAGTGCTCTTTTTATCATTTATTTCTCCTTAAAACAAAAGGTAAATTATTCTTAAATATAATCTCATTCAAACAAAATTTCTTAACGATATAAGGTAAAATCTTATGCTCAATTGCTAAAACTTTTTTCGATATACTATCTGGGTTATCGCTAACTGAAACCCTAACTTTTTCCTGCATAATAACTGGACCATTATCATAAAACTCATCTACAAAATGTACACTAGCACCTGTAAAAGCAACTTTAGAATCTATAACAGCCTTATGCACTTTCATACCATAAAAACCTTTTCCTCCAAAAGATGGAAGCAATGATGGATGAACATTTATTATTTTATTTTTATAATTCATAATAACACTTTGAGGAATCATCTTAAGATAACCAGCTAATACAACTAAATCAATCTTTTCAGATTCCAAAATATTCAATAAATAATCACCATAAATATCTCTATCTTCAATTATTTTTTTATTTATTACATTAATTTTAATTTTATTTTTTTTAGCAAAACTTATAGCTTTTGAATTAGGATTCTCACTAATAACCACTCCTATAATGCCATTAATAGAGCCGTTACAAATATGTCTATATATTTCCATAAAGTTGGTTCCTGTTCCTGATACAAAAATAGCAATTTTTTTTGGAATCAGCACTCTAGACAATCTTCAACTTTTTTATAAATAGCATCTAGCTTTTCTTTATCTTTAAATACATTAAAATTATCTGTATCAATCACCAATATTTTTATTTTTTTTTCGTTTTTTGTCCATGTATTATAAGCAGTGTTTAACTGATGTAAATATTCTGGATCAATATTTTTTTCAAATGCTCTATTACGTTTTTTAATCCTAGATATTAATGTATCAGTTGATGCTTTTAAATAAATTATAATATCTGGTTTTTTTAAAAACTGAACCATATTTTGAAACAGACTTCTATATGTATTCCAGTCTCGATTAGACATATGTCCTAAAGAATGAAGATTGCGTGCAAAAATTTCAACATCCTCATAAATAGTACGATCTTGAATAACCCCTTTTTCATTATTTGACATATCAATTTGACTTGCAAAACGATGTTGTAAAAAATATATCTGAAGGTTGAAACTCCAACGATTCATATCTCCATAAAAGTCACTTAAATATGGGTTATCAATCACCGATTCATAATACTCATCCCAGCTATATCTCTCAGCCAATAATCTAGTAAACGTAGTTTTGCCTACACCAATATTACCAGCTATGCCAATAAATGGAGCACCTGTCATTTAGCGACCTCTCCAACCACCATACCATCTTTTATATCATTCAATCTCACATTAGATATAAAATTTGTTTTGTATTTTTTATTAAAAGGAACTTTCACTCTAATATAATTATCTGTTAAACCTGAAATAAATTCATCATCATTAAATTCAAATAAAACAGGTCTAATAGAATTTAAATTAATTTTTTGAGTTTTGTTAAATTTCAAATTAGATAATCTCCTAAGAATTTTTGCTCTTGCATATCTTACTTCTAAATCAATTTTATCTTTCATGTCATATGCAGGAGTATTTTCACGCTCTGAAAAAGGAAAAACATGCAAGTATGAAATGGGCAATTTTGACAACAACTCATAGGTTTCATTAAAATAATCCTCTGATTCACCTGGGAAACCTGTCATTATATCTACACCAATAGTACAATCTTTTATTCTATCTTTAATTTCATAAATTTTATCATGATACATTTTAACCGTATACTTTCTTTTCATTTTTCTAAGAATGAAGTCACTCCCAGATTGCAGAGGTATATGTAAATGAGGCATAAATTTATGATTCAATGATATAAAATCAATAATTTTATCACTTAACAAATTTGGCTCAATTGATGATATTCGAATCCTTGGTATATTTGAATTACAATTAATTTCATTTAATAATTCATAAAAAGACTCATCATTACTTCTTCCAAAGTCTCCAACGTTAATTCCTGATAGAATAATCTCTTTAATATTATTACGCTCAAGACTATTAATATGATTAATTACATATGATATTTTAGGACTTCTACTATTCCCTCTAGCCTTAGGAATTGTGCAATAAGTACAGGAATAATCACATCCGTCCTGAACTTTAACAAAAGATCTAGTTCTTTCATCTAAAGAATATGATAAAAATGCATCCTCAATTGACTGAATATCATTAGAGTGAAATAGAAACTTATCTGTGTCCTTAATATCGTCTATCTTATTAATAAAATTATACTTATCATGCATCCCAACCACAAAATTAACTTCGGGGATATCAATAATCTCTTTAGGTTTAAGTTGAGCATAGCATCCAGTTACACCAATTACTGCATTAGGAACTCTTCTTTTCAAGCCTCTAATAAGACTTCTACATTTTTTATTAGCATTATCTGTAACACTACAAGTATTTATAACATATATATCTGCAATACTATCAAAAGAAACAACATTATAACCAACTTGGCTAAATGTAGAATTAAGTAAGGACGTATCTGCAAAATTAGCTTTGCATCCAAATGTGTGTAAGGCTACAGTTTTATATGGACTGCTCATTTAAAATAAACCGATGAATTTATACATCTAATTTATTACTTTAAGTTATCAACTTAAAAGAACAATTAATGAAAATTCTTATAATAGAACCATATTTTGAAGGTTCTCATAAACGATGGGCTTTAGAACTTCAAAATTTCAGCTCACACAATATTGAAACTCTTACTCTTCCAGGAAGATATTGGAAATGGAGAATGCATGGTGGAGCTATAACACTAGCCCAAAAATATAATAATTTAAATTTAAACCCCGATATTATTATTGCATCTGACATGCTCAATTTACCTCTTTTCAAATCAATTGCAAATACCAAAAATACACCTATTGCAATGTACTTTCATGAGAATCAAATCACTTACCCTTGGTCACCCAAAGATAGGGATATAATTAAAGGTAGAGATCATCACTATGGATTTATCAATTATTCTTCTTCTATGGTAAGTGATTTAAATTTGTTCAATTCAAGCTTTCATAGAATATCATATATAAAATCACTTAAAAAATTTTTGACTAACTTCCCTGACTATAATGATCAACATAATATTGAAATTATTGATTCAAAATCACGCACACTTTATTTAGGAATAGATTTAAAAAAATTTAATAGATATTATCAAAAACCTAATAATAAAAAAACTACTATACTTTGGAATCATCGATGGGAGCATGACAAAAATCCAGATGATTTTATTCATTTAATCAGTGAATTAGATAAACAAGATCTAAATTTTGAGTGTATTTTACTTGGTAAAAATAAACAAAAAAAATCAGGGTATTTCAACAAATGCATTAATCGATTCCCAAACCGTATCCTACATTCAGGGTATTGTGAAACCTTTGAAGAATATGCAACTTTTTTATGGAAATCAGATGTATGCCCAATTACATCAATTCAGGATTTTTTTGGCATTAGTATCGCTGAAGCAGTTTATTGTAACACATATCCATTACTTCCTGATAGACTAGCGTATCCAGAAATATATAAAAAGGATGAAAATACCCACTTATTTTATAAAAATAAAAACAACCTCATTGATAAAATGAAACATCTAATTCAGAACAAAGAAAAACGTTTAACTATTGAAGCTAAAGACTTAACTGAAAAATTTGACTGGTCTAATATCATTAATACGTATGATGAATTATTTGAAAATATTCTCCTTATGAAAAGATAATTATCTCATTCTTTCATTTATAAATCAATTAGAAAGTTTAACTTAATCTGATTAACAATTTTTTGTCTTAATTTTATGATATAATTGCTTACTAATAACTAATTAACTATCTAAACTATTTAAATATTTATAAGTATCCTTAAGCGTTTTTTCCAATTTAATTGGATTAAAGCCTAGTATCCTTTTAGCCTGATTACAATTAATTTTATAATCATAATCTAGCAATGGCGTTATTTCTTTCAATTTTTTATCAAATAATGCTAAAAATCTAATTAAAAAACTAGGTGCAACGCGCTCTGGAGATTCTATTTTTATCGATTTCAATTTTTCACAAATATCTTTAAACCAATATGTATTTTCACAAACTAAAAAACGTTTATTGTAAGATTTCCTATTTTCTAAAGAATTAACATGAGCCCTTGAAACATCCCTAACATCTACTAATGGCATTTTAACTCTAGGGACCATTGGCATTTCTTTTTTTATTAACATATTAAAAATTGATAAAGACGCTGAACTTATATGATTTCCTAAGCCCGGTCCCCATACAAGAACAGGATTAATGGTTGTTAAATTTATAGATGGATTTCTAGAAATAAAATTCCACGCTGATTTTTCTGCAATAGTTTTACTCTTAGTGTATGCCCTCACTCCTTTAGACTCAATATTAGTCCAATTTGATTCATCGAATTCATTTATATGTTTATTACCTGCATATACTGCTGCATTAGATGAAGTTATTATAACTCTGCTAATAGAATTTGATATAGCAGCATTTAAAACTCTCAGAGTCCCTAATTTAGCAGGCTGAATTAATTCATTTTCATCTTTAATATAATCAATGGGGAATGGACTAGCAGTATGTAATATAGCATCACAGCCTTTTACTGCATCATTCCAGCCATAATCACTATCCAAGCTTGTTTCAACAAATTCAATATCAATGCTTTTATTAATATGTTTTTCAATATCTTCTTTTACAGTTTCTTTGCAATTTAAATTTCGAACTGTCGCTCTAACAGTATATTTTTTTTTATATAAATCTGAAATAATATGTTTAGCTATATAACCATTAGCTCCAGTTACTAAAATTTTCTTCATTTTCTATTTATCCTTATCTATTAATATTCTTTCCATTAAAAAATGTCTAACATTTTTCAAACTATGAACTTCTTTAACTATATGAAAATCTAATTTCTTATAAAAGTTCAAAACAGCTTGACGAGCATTTAATATAATCTTTGATACATTTTCACTATTAGATATTAAAATAAATTCATTAACAATCAAACTTCCAACACCTATACCTCTAAAAACATCATCTACTGCCATATAACGTATTTGAGTTATATCATTTTTAACAAAATGTAATCTACCTACTCCTACAATCTTATTATCTATTTTAACTATCCTATGAATAGATTTATCCTCAATGTCATCTTTTTCCGTTCCTGATTTTAAGCCTAGAGGTTTTCTTAAAATTTTCCAACGCAAACTATAATACTCTTTCATTTCAGTTGGTAAAGGTGAAAAAATATTCATTGATTTCTAATTCTTTTTGCAGGATTAGAGGAAATTTTTGCAGTACAATTATCCCAATAATGACACCAATTACACAATATAGTCTCATTAGGATAAAAATTTTCTCTTTCATTAGATAAATCTAATATCGTTTTAGCTTTTTTAACTAATTTGTTTTTAATGTATTGTACATCTTCGTTGTTTGGAATAGCTACCACATCAACCCCATATCTAAGAAAATGCCACTTTAATACGATTGGATTATCAACTTTAAATTTTTGATGAACAGCTATTAAATAAAGACCTAATTGCAAATCTCTTTGTGACTTCTTTGACGAAATCACTCTCTTTGAAGTCTTATAATCATTAATAATGTATTGATTATCTTCAGAATTAAAATCTAACCGATCAATAATTCCCCTAAAATTAATACCATCTAAATTGAACTCTACATTCATCTCAGATTCAGCGGTATTTTTTAAAAAGAAAGCATTCGAGTGAATATTCCTTTTATAAAAAATCCTCAAACATTCAACACCTAGATTATAATATTGACTAACTTTTTTTGAACGATCAATAATATAAATTTTATCATGCCATCTATCTTTCCATACCTTATCATACATAAAGATAATATCATCTAAATTAATATTATTTATAGATTCACTGTAAATATATTCAATAACTTTATGTACGCAGGAACCTAAATAAGCTTCAATATTTTCATTGACTTTTCTGATTTTTTGAATATAATTTATATAATACAACTCTCTACAATTCTGAAATGTATTTATTTTAGAATAAGAAAAGAGCTGTTTTTCTTTCATCAAAAAATACCATTTACTAAATAATAACGCCCAAATGAATTTTTATCTTCAAAAATGAATACTTTTTTAGAATCATACGTCCAAATCTCTCGCTTTATATTCATTTGTGTATTATTCTCGTAATTAATAGACTTTGGTTTACCGTTAACGATGTAAACCCTACCTCTATCTGTTTCCCATCCCTCTGTTCTCAATTCTTTAAATTCAAGATTGACATATTTAAATCTTAAATTTAATTCATCTAATAATTCATTGATATCAGTAGACTCATCAGGATCAAGAGAGTCCCAATATTTTCTTAAATAGACAATCATATCCGAATCATCCATTTTTTTAATATCTTTATAAATATTAACTGGTAATACATACCTCATAATATTTTTTATTACATTAGAATCATTTTCCCAAAAATCTTTTTTATCTGTAGACCTTACAAAAATTCTTTTAACTCTCTTTTGTTTCCCATCCGTAACACAACAATTAATCATACCTTCTATATTTTCAGGAAGCTTAACATTTATATTATAACTGTTCTGATCAGATAATAACGGGATATCTTGATGGTGCAAAGTGTCATTTTTATTAAATAGGTATAAATTCAATCCTCTATTGATATCCTTTTGCTTTATATAATCAAAATCACATTGAAATTCTTTACCGTAAAAACCTATATTTTCATATATGTGTTTTTTTTGATTATCCTCAAAATAATAGATTTCTAACTGACTTAATGTTTTATACTCACTATTATTTATACTGATTTTTTTAATCCAATTTCTTTTACTATTCAAATCCAATAAATCAATATTGACAGAATATAAATTTTTATCTAGAATCAAATCGACTTTATCAGAATAAAACACACGCTTTTCTGAATTATCAAATATATTTTTATCTAATTTTAAATCTACAACCTTACGGTCAACCTCTTTTAAATTATCTTTATTGACAATTTGAAAAACCACCTGAAGACTAGCTAAATATTTATCATCTTCTTTCTTGTAAAAAAACTGGCGACCATTAATTTCATAATATATAGTTAAACCTAATTTACCGTCATCTAATTCATACAAACTGTAATCAAGGCTCTGTATTGGATTAAAACTATTATTAGAATCGATACTTAAAGGCTTAAAACATCCTAAAACTAATATCAAGCAGGTTAATACTATTTTTTTAATTATGATAATTTCTCCAATTATAAAATATGACACCGTCACTAGTTAAAAATGAAACCCACCCCTTATCTTCTTTTATTTCAAAAATTTCAAATCCATGAAACCCATCATGATAACCATAATTCCAATGCTCTCTTGATGAAAGACTAATTAATTTAATTTTATCTGATAAATTTAACCATATATAATCATCTACTATTTGAAAATTCCTACAATTTCCAGAATAAATAATTTCTTTTTTTGATTGATTCAAATCAATGCTCCAAAGCATCGTGTTCAAACCATATATTTTGCCATTATAATAATCAATCTGATTCAGTATAATATCATCAATTTTATCTAGGTTATTACTATCTACAGAATATCTGAATAATCCTGCACGTGTAGATATGAAAATATTCTCATCATATAACACCATATCTAAAAAATCTAACCTATCTATAGCAAAATCATTAAAAATATTATTTTTAATTAAAATTTTATCATTCATCGAATATTCTGCTATACCATTATAAGTCATTATAAACAAGCTATCTTCATAAAGAACAAATTTAAAAACAGCATCATCAGGCAAGCCATCTTTTTTAGATATCACATAATAATCTTTTATATTATTTTTAGAAATTATAAACAGTCCACTCATAGTACCTAAAGCTATATAAGTATCATTTAAATTTAATATCGAATTAATGTCCGGACTTATGATAAGAGGAAAATCATCCTCGTTCCATGAACTCCAGCTATTTTCACTTTCACTCCATACTGAAATAAAAGGATTTGATTCCTTTAAATAATTAAGTTTTTGACTTTGACCAAACCTTCTAAATTGACCACTAGACATATATATATTACCTAATGTATCTGATGTCATAGATGTAATACCTTCCCAATCAGGACCAACTTTCAAAACATCAATTTTATTGTCATATTTAAAGCCTTTAATAAGCTTCCCTTTATTAGTACCAAACCATATATTCAAATCATCATCCTCATAAAAAAAAGTAACATAATCTTCATTCCCATAAATATCCACAATACTTTCAATACCAATAAGCCAACCATCTAAATAATATTTAGATAAATCAACACCTTTATTTTGACTTCTATACGATGGACTCCATGACACTTTATCTAAATCAACACCAAAATCATATTCAACAATATCACCTGAGAATGGATCAATAAATATATAGTCTGAAAAGTAGTCTATAATAATATATTCATTCGTAGAGCCTATTTTATTCATAGATTTATAATCAAGTCTAAGATGACCTGAACCCGGGACTACTTTTTTATAATCATTTAATATCGGATTTTTAAAAAGTATACCTTTATCAGTAATAAGCCAAATCTGATCTGAAAAATTATCATAATGAATCAAAAATATCTTGTGATTTATCAAGCCTCTATTAACTTGAAAATCATAACTTACTGTCTTTTTCAATTTATTATAATTATAGATACCGTTCTCAGAGCCAAAAAAAAGATTGAATGGTGCCTCTGTCATGGAGAATATTTGACCTGGATTCTTTAAAACAAACCAGTCCTCATTATCATATATAAAATTTTGAGATAATAAAAATTTAAATAGAAATACTAGAAAAACTGCTAGGCTGCTTATAGAAAATTTCATTGCTTAAAGTATTGCATATCGAGTTAAAATAAAAGAGCCACCAGAGACTAACTCTAATGGCTCTTTAATAGAAATTATCAAAAATAATTACTTAATCAACAGCATTCTTTTTGAAATTGTTTGATTTGGTGTGATTAAAGTATATATATACACACCAGAAGAAACATTAGTTCCGTTTTTATCAGTACCATCCCAAGAAACTTTATAATTTCCTGGCGAAGCAAAGCCATCTGATAGAGTTGTAATATGATTTCCAATTATATCATAAACCTCAATAGAAATCTCACCTGAAACACCAACGCTAAAATTAATATCTGTAACAGGATTGAATGGATTTGGATAGTTTTGGCTTAAAGTAAAATCATTAGGTAATATCGATACATCTTCATTATCCAATACTTCACCTAAACCTAGCTCACTTATGATATTAAAAGAACTACTACTAGTTGGAAAAGTACCATCACCAATTACATAGGTTGGATCCACCTTGTATTCATAAGGATATAGATCAGTATCAGAATTGATTTTATGCATAACTCTAATCTCAAGCGCATTTCCGCCTCTATAACCTGGTAAAGCTGTTCCACCAAAATCACAAGGATCTGATACAGAACCAATCAAAGTCATATTTAATTGTTCTCCTGTCCAAACTCCTGAACCTACTAAAATTTCTCCATACTGAGCATCATCTCCACATCCATTATTTACAAGACCCTGCATGTCAAAAACACCAATCTCATCACCGACATCTAATGTAGTAATAACCGCCTGAAAAACAACTAACGCGGAAACACCTGTATCATCAAGCATAACATTATAATATTGACCACAAGTAGAATTATCAATTGCTTCTCCACCACATTCACCGCAAGCATCTTCTACTGCAGAACCATTACATACACCTGCACAATCTTCTACAGCACCACCACCCCAAATACCAGCGCAGTCAGCTTCTAATGACGGTAATTCAAGAACTGTACCATTAGCTAGAGCAGCAAGAACACTGAAAGCTGGCTGATCTGCTGCTGGGCTTAAAAATCCAGAAGCAAAAACTACAGCACTTCCACCGCCTAATCCTGATAAAGATGCATCAAAAACTGCAATAGCTGCACCTCCTGCTGGAGCAATACCAATTTGATAGTCTGCTGCAGCTACTGGACTATAACCAGAAAATTGACCATAAGCTAAATTTGGAATCAAAACGGTTCCATTGGCTAATATATCAACTGGAGGAGCATCAGTAGAACCATGATAAACTTCAAGCCCTACATTACCATCTGTTGCACCAAACGTTGTTTCAGTTGCATTTAATATAAAAGGAGTAGTCAGGTCTCCTAGAAGTCCACTTGCTACAACAACATATGATTTTCCAGCTTCTAGATCAAAATCTTCTGTGTAAAGCACATCTGTATCTCCAGCCGCTGATATCGCAACACTAAACATTTTTGGAAGTTCAAGTACAGTAGTTGCTGTTCTATACGCAACGCTCGCTATGGCTACAGTACCATCCACCCAAACGTCAACTGTAGGACTAGCACTATTGTGAATAATTTGAACATTGACAGTAGA
>PAHI01000039.1 GCA_002705575.1 Fidelibacterota bacterium
CCTTGTAGTTAATTCTGTCTGACTAAACATCAATCCAAATAAACACATTAAAATAATCTTCTTCATAACTCTCTCCCTTGTTTGCATTGGAATTTACAAAAAATAAATAAAAGAAGGATATGCTAAAATAGAATCAAGATTATAATGCTCATTTATAAAAGTTTCCCACCAAAAGTTTCCCACTTTTGGATAATCATAGTTAAATAAGATAAAAGATGGAGAATAAAAAACCCCCAACATTACTGAAGGGGGCTTTCGTCGTACCCACGAGAGGATTTGAACCTCTGACCTACGGATTAGAAGTCCGTTGCTCTATCCAGCTGAGCTACGTGGGCATATAATCAATAATACAACTTGTTAAATTATGAGATGAATGGGAATATATAAAAGGAATTAATACAAATTGTATTGAAAATTTATTTGTACAGTATGTTGATCAGGTGTTAAAACCATGGAAGAAAAATTAGATTCATTTCCTTTTTTTATATAGTACATATAATTTATCCCTGATATAATTCTATGAATAATCAATCCTGCAAATGTAAAATCTTTAACCTTATCAAAATCAAGACTGGTTTGTATCATTTTTTTGTATCTTAACCGATTATTATTTGAATCCCAATCCCATGAGTACAAATCATTTTCTGGATATACAGCATCTGGGTTTCTTTGCTGGAGCATAGCATTATTATATAAGTAAATCGAATTATACCTTCCAACATTCAAAGAATACTCAAAATTATGATTAGAAACATTTGCATATGCATGGTTACTACTAAAGCTTGTGTAATTACTTTGAAAAATATCACTTGTTTTACCAGATAAAAACAAGGTGCTCCACAACACCATTTCTCTAAATAAATATGTTTTTTTTTTGTTTTTTAAATTCAGATTGCTCAGAATAACCCCAACCAGGAAGAATAATATTTTTTAATAATCCCGAAGACTGTACTTCAACCTGAGATAAACAAACACTAAAAGTTAAAATATAAAATATTTTTTTACCCATTTCTCTTATTAACAACTCCTACTGTTGATAAATATATCGCAATTAGAATTGAAAGATATCCAATCCAATCTCCAAATATAACATATATTGTTTTTAAATCATTAGAGTATATGTCGAACCCACTCGAAACCAGCATACCTTCTTTGTTTTGACTTAATTCTTTTAAAATATTTCCATCAGAATTAACCACCCAAGAAATACCTGTATTACCACAACGTATAACTGGCTTTCTTGTTTCTATAGCTCTAAAAATAGTTTGTTTAGCATGCTGTTGAGCCTGCGGTGGCTTTAAATACCAACCATCATTTGCAACATAAATTAAAAAATTAGCTCCTTTTCTGACAAAATTTCTAGATAAAGCTGAGTACGTTGACTCAATACATATCATTGCAGCATACTTACTATTTTTATAATCAAACAATGTATACTCATTACCTATCTCAAAGTTTCCACTTAATGCAATCCTATTTAAACTAGGAAAAAAATCTGACATAGGTACATGTTCTGCAAGAGGGACCATTTTAATTTTTGTATATTTTTTTGCATTATTTAAAACATAAGAATTTTTTTGATTAAGCAAATACACTGAATTATATATAAGTCCATTATCTATTTCAAATACACCTGTTATTAATTCTATATCTGAATCAAATAATTTTCTCTTAAACTGATTATATGAGTTTTTATTAAAATGGTTAAAAGCTGTTTCAGGCCAAATCAATATTCGATGACTGCTGTATTCATCTATATATTTTTTTGATTTTTTCAACAAATCATCAATTACTCTACTTGATTTTGTATTATTCTTATCGTATATAGACATATTAGGTTGAAGTATTGCAAAATCTATTTTTTCAATATTATCTATATTTTTATTAATTAATAATACTGATAAAACTATTGGAGTTACAAATATACCTATAGAATCTATAACTGACTTTTTATCTCTATTTGTATAAATATAAAATAAAGAAACATTTAGTAGTACAATCCATATTGTTAGCCCAAACATACCTGTAATCTCAATAAACTGAATCAAAAACAACAATGATGGCTGCGCTTGAGTGTTGGCAATACTTGCCCACGGGAACGAGATACTTCCAAAACTTCTAACAAAATCAATAACTGTCCATACCACAGGAAGTGCATACCATACTTTATAACTATTTTTCTTATTTATAAAATGCCAAAAAATAAATATAAGAATTACATTAAATGTGCAAACAAAATTTGTGAGCAACATTGTTGTTAAAGCTATATAACGATTTGGAACACCTATATTATCAACCAACCAAAATAAAGATATAAGATGATAAATAAACCCCCATATAAAAGCATCAATGCATATTCCCTTTAAAGAATGTCTATCTTTTATTGCAATAAAAAAAGGGACTAAGCAAAACCACGATAACCACCCTAAGTCTAATGGTAATTGAGCTAAACCCATTAATGATGCAGATATGACAATATTATACAATCTATTAAAAGATTTCATTTACTTGGATATAGACATATATTGCTCTAAGATAATTGAAGCAGATATTTGATCTACTTTTTCCTTATTTTTACCAACCTTTATATTTTGCTCCCGAATATACCTCTCTGCTTGCTTTGAAGAAAGCCTCTCATCATATTTTAATATCTTGATATCAAATTCTTTTTTTAAAAGGTTTACAAAGTCTACTACAAGCTTAGTCTGCTGACTTTCTTTGCCTAACATTGTTAATGGATAACCTACAATAATTTTAAAAATATTTTTTTCTTCAATAATATTTCTGATTTCTGAAATATAATCGGGAGTCTCTCTTCGATCTATTGTCTTATAGGGAGAAGCAATGATATGCAAAGGGTCTGATATTGCTATTCCAACTTTTCTTTCGCCATAATCAATAGCCATTAATCTACTATTCAACATTCCATTCTTTTTTAAGCTTATTACTCAGTTTCTTGCTCGGACGAAAACTAAGTTTTCTTCTTGGAGGAACATATATAGTTTCATTAGTCTTAGGATTACGAGCTTTAGGCTTTGCTTTTGTAGGTTTTATTTCAAAAGCCCCAAAATTTCTAATCTCCAATCTTAAATTAGACTGCTCCTTTTCAAGGATTTGATTTATACTATCTAAAACGGAATCAACCAATAATTGAGTTTGATATTTAGAAACATTAATCTTAGAACTCACCAAATCAATTAAATCTTTTTTAGTATAATTATTTTTTTTACTCATAGTCTAATATCTCTGAATATCATCAATGCTTTGAACTTGCTGTAATTTATTTATTAATTTATTTAACTGCTTTTTATCTGTAATCTCAACAACTAATAAACATGTAGCAACACTATCAACAGCCTTCATATCAATAGACCTTATATTTATATTAAGATGAGATGTAGCTTCAGTTAAATCTTTCAACAAATTTTTACGATCTTGAAATTTCATTCTAAGTCGTACAACAAATGCTCTTTTAGACGATATATCCCAATCAACACTTATAAAACGCTTTGACTCTTTTAATCGTGTAACGCTACCACAACCAGCTCTATGAACAGTAACACCTTGACCCTTTGTTAAATACCCAATTATATCATCACCTGGAATTGGATTACAACAATTAGCGAATCTAAGCATAATATCATTTAATCCATCAACAACAACTCCTTTTGATCTACCCCTTGCTAGATCAAAGAATTTTTTAGTTAAAGAGTTTGCTTTATTTTGATGAATTACGGAATCTTCTTCAGGGCAATATTTACTTACTATTTCATCTACAGTTAATTTTCCACTACCAACATTTAAATAAACTGATTGTTGACTATTAAGGCCAACTAACTGAGGATTTGATTTAATTAACTTCAGAATATTCATATTATTAATTTTTCTTAAATGTTTTTCAAGAATATCCTTACCTAATGCAACACTCTGCTCATGTTCTTGCTTCTTAATCCATCTTCTAATATGGGTCTTTGCCTTAGTTGTTTGAACAAATTTCAACCAAGAATGATTTGGAGATTTATTTTTAGATGTAATGATTTCAACATAATCTCCATTCATCAATTCATGGTTTAATGGAACTATTTTATCATTGACTTTAGCTCCTTTGCAATGCATACCAACCTCGGAATGCACATGATAAGCAAAGTCTACTGGAGTAGAACCTGGCTTTAATTCAATCAATTCTCCTGTTGGAGTGTACACATAAATCTCGTCTTGAAATAAATCTATTTTAAATAGCTCTAATATTTCTGATGCAGATGTATCTTCACTTTTTAGCAACTCATAGATCTCACGTAACCACGCTATTTGATAATCAAGCGAATTGCCTTTATTATGCAATTTATCATTCTTGTACTTCCAATGCGCTGCAACTCCAATTTCTGCAGTCTCATCCATATCACTTGTTCTTATCTGTACCTCAACCATTCTACCTTTATCTGTAAACACGGTAGTATGTATTGATTGATATCCATTCCTCTTAGGTCTTGCTATGTAATCTTTAAATCTTTCTTGAAAAGGATTGTAGTTTTGATGGATAATACCCAGCGTGGCATAACACTCTGAAACTTTATTTACAATAATTCGGATAGCAAACAAATCATATATTTCTTCAAAACTTTTATTTCTTTTTACCATTTTTCCTAATATAGAAGAATAGTGCTTGGCTCTTCCAAAAACATCAGCATTAATGTCAAAATCATTCAACTCTTTTTTAATAGGCTGAATAAAACTTCTAATAAATCTTTCTCGCTCACTTTTAGTGTTATTCACTTTTTGATTTATATCATTATATTTATCCAATTCTAATGTTTTCAGAATTAAATCTTCTAATTGGTTTTTGACATTATTCATACCCAATCTATGAGCTAAAGGCACATATACCTCCTTAGTCTCTAATGCTATTCTATTCTGTTTATCTTCCTGTAAATATTTTATTGTTGACATATTATGCAAACGATCTGCAAATTTAATAATTATAACCCTTATATCTTTTGCCATAGATATAAACATCTTCATAAAATTTTCAGCCTGTTCTTGTTTTTTACTATTAAATCTAATTCCTGATAATTTTGTCACTCCTTCGACTAGAGTTGCAACATCCTTATTAAAACTTAACGAAATGTCTTCCTTAGAAATATCTGTATCTTCAATACTATCATGAAGCAAGCCTGCGATTACGGTATCTACATCAATTTTCCATTTTGATAAAATAATTGCAACACTTTCACAATGCGTAAAGTAAGGTTCTCCTGATGTTCTTTTTTGGTCTGCGTGTATTTTTGCAGATAACTGATAAGCTTTCCAGATCAATGAAACATTTGATTCATTTCTATCTCTTTCTTCTAGATTATTAATTATTGCAGAAAAACCTTGAGGGTAATCCGATTTATTTGATCGAATTTTTTTTAATAAATCTGTTATCATATCTATGATTCAAAAACGGCATCATTAATATCTAAATCATCAATAAATTCATCATGTACAAACTCATAATCCTGAAACTTAGCAAATTCATCAAAAAATGTCAATTTAACTGTTCCCGTAGGGCCATTTCTATGCTTAGCAACGATAAGCTCAGAAAGCCCCTTATCCTCTTCCTGTTTTGAATACAAATATTTCCTAAAAATAAACAATACTATATCTGCATCTTGTTCTATAGCACCACTTTCTCTTAAATCTGACATAAGAGGTCTATGATCACTCCTAGATTCAACAGCTCTAGATAACTGAGACAATGCTATAATCGGAATATTGAGTTCTTTTGCTAAAGACTTTAAAGAACGAGATATATATGAAATTTCTTGCTGCCTACTTTCTACTCTTCCTCCCTTATGCAGTAATTGTAAATAATCAATAATTATTATATCAATATTTTTTTCAGACTTCATTTGTCGGGCCTTTGCTCTTAGCTCCATAATATTCAAGCTTCCAGAGTCATCAATAAACATATCTGCTTCAGATAAACTGCCTGCTGCATTAGAAAGCTTACGCCAATCACTTGTAGGTAATTTGCCAGTTCTAACAAGATGACTGCTAATTTGCGCTTCAGATGAAAGCATTCTTTCAATTAATTGCTGGCTAGACATTTCCAAGCTAAAAAAACCTACCCTTTTATTTGAATTAACTGCTATATTTCTTGATATATTAAGAGCTAATGCTGTTTTCCCCATAGAAGGCCTTGCTGCCAAAACAATAAAATCTGAATCTTGAAATCCTGAAATCTGATTATCTAAATCTCTAAAACCTGATGAGACTCCTGTTATATCACCTTTCTTACGTTTTCCCCATATATCTAAAACTTTGTGAATCATAGGCTGTATTTCTTCAAACTTCTTATCACTTGCTTTCTCTGAAAGAGCAAAAAGAAACTGCTCAGCCTGATCAAGAACTACTGACGCATTTTCATGGCCTTCATAAGCCAAAGAACTCATTTTTACAGATGTATTAATAATTTCTCTTAATATCTGTTTTTCTCTAACAATCTTAGCATAATATTCTACATTGGAAGCTGTAGGTGCTTCCTGAGATAGGCCTGTAACGTAATATGGGCCACCGATACTATCAATGATTTTATTTTTTTTCAACTCATCTATCAAACTAAGACTATCTATCGGCTTTGAATTATTATATAAAGTACACATAGTTTTAAAAATCAAACTGTTAGATTTATCATAAAATGAATCAGAAGTTAAATATTGCATGCTGACACTTACTGCTTCATTATTTATGAGCATACAACCTAGAACTGCTTTTTCAGCATCAATAGATTGAGGGGGGATTCTTTTATTTTCTTTATCTTCCAAAACTTAAATATGTTTTTTCACTTTTCACTTTTTTCTTTATCAGAATCGCTAACTTTCCATTCAATATCATTATTAACAAACTGTTCTACAGCCGAAACAATAGATTTTTTTACATTTGGGTCAAAATCAACAACCTCTTGTATTTCGTCCGTAGAATCAAAACCTTCATCAATTTTATTTAAATCTATGCTGGTCTCTGATATTAATTCCCGTGATCTTTGAGAAACAATAAGAACATTCTGATACATATTCTCATTCACATCACATAAAACATGAATTGGTAAGGCTTTTACTTTCATTTAATTATCTCCTTTATAGTTTTCTCGATACGATCAACTACTTTATCAAAATTATCATTTATAAAATGGTGATCAAATCTCTTTTTAAAATTCATTTCACTTTCGAACCTTCTTAATCTCTGCTTAATTAGTGTAGAGTTTTCATTTCCTCTTTTAGTTAAGCGTTCTTCTAAAACCAATAATTGATCCGAGACGTTTTCGCCTGGTGGCTCAATAAAAATAGAAATAACACTATCTTCAAATTCATCTTTAATATTATAACCACCCTTAACATCCACATCAAGAATAACAATTTCATTATTATCTAGAAACTCTTCTACTGGAGCTATCAATGTTCCATACTGATATCCATGGACCCATTCACTTTCTAGAAATTCTCCAAATTTCAATTGATGGTTAAATTTTTCCTTTGACATAAAAAAATAATCTACCCCATCTTTTTCATCACTTCTACGCCCTCTAGTTGTAGCAGAAATCGAAAATTTCCATTTTTTATTTCTTTTTAAAAGTTCTTTACATATTGAGGTCTTTCCCGTTCCAGATGGAGCAGACAAAACGACTAAATATCCTTTTTTCATAATATATTATACACCTGTTCTTTTATCTTTTCTAATTCAGTTTTAATTTCTATTACTAATTGGTTAATATCTATTAATTCAGACTTTGATGCTATCGTATTAATTTCTCTAAATAGCTCCTGTATTAAAAACAAAAACCTTTTACCTAACAAATCGTATTCTTTAATATAAGAAATAAAGAACTCAATATGGCTCTTAAATCTTACAATTTCTTCATTAATATCACGCTTATCCAATATAAAAGCAACTTCTTGATATAACCTATTATTATTTAGATTATAATTATCAATAACTTTTGAAATTTTATTTTTAAACTTATCAGCATAAACTTTTTTTTCTATATTCCATTTTTTTTCAATTTTTAAAATATTTTTATTTATAATTTTCAATGAATCAAGAATATCTTTTCTTATAACCTTTCCCTCTTTTTTTCTAAATTTACTATGATTATCTATAATTTTTTTCAAACCTGAATACAACAATTTCAATGTCTCTTTATCATTCAAGCTAGTATTAGAAATAATAGAATCTTGAAAACTCATAATATCTGACAATCTAATATCTTCCTTTATTTTCGTACTTTTTTTAATTTCACTCAATATATTAAAATGCTTAATCAATTCAGCTTTATCAAGCTTAAAAACATTAGACTTATGCTCTTTTAAATTATAAGAAAGATTAAAAGTGACTCTACCTCTTATCAAATTTCCCTTTATAATATTCATTATTTTATTTTCCTGATCCGAAAAAAGTTTTGGAACTTTTATAGTTGACTCAAAATATTTAGAATTAACTGATTTCAACTCCATGGAAAATGAAATTTTATTATTTTCACACTTATAATTGGAATATCCTGTCATACTAATTATCATATTACTCCTATTTTATAAAGGGGAAAATAACTTAATTATTTTATTAAAATTAATAAAGAAAAAAATTTAACACTCAGTAACATTTACCGCTAGTCCACCCTCTGATGTTTCTTTATATATATTCTGCATATCTTTACCAGTCTCCATCATTGTCTTTATAACATCATCTAAAGAAACTTTATGGTCACCCTTACCAATCATTGATATACGAGCAGCATTTATTGATTTAATAGCACCCATAGCATTTCTTTCAATACATGGTATTTGAACTAGCCCCTTAACAGGATCGCATGTTAAACCTAAATTATGCTCCATAGCTATTTCTGCTGCATTCTCAATTTCCTTATTGCTTGCTCCTAGAGCACTAGCTAGTCCGCCTGCCGCCATAGAACAAGCTACTCCAACTTCTCCTTGACAGCCCACCTCAGCTCCAGATATAGATGCATTCATTTTATATAATATACCTATAGTACCAGCCACTAAAAAAAACCTAACAATTCCATCTGAATTTGAATCGTCAATAAAATCCAAATAATACTTCATAACAGAAGGTATAATCCCTGCCGCTCCATTTGTAGGAGCAGTAACAATTTTTCCACCTGCTGCATTTTCTTCATTCACAGCAATAGCATATAAATTAACCCAATCCATAAACTCTAAATTATCTACATTCTTTTTACTGCATAAATCTTTATGTATCTGATAAGCTCTTCTTCTTAACTTCAAGCCTCCTCTGAGATATCCTTTCGCTTTAATACCACTTTTTATAGATTCATCCATAACACTCCAAATATTAAAAATTCTTTGCTTAATAGACTTTTGATCTCTAGTTGCCTGTTCATTCTTAAAAGCCAATTCATCAATTGCTAAATTATTTTTACTACATATTTTTATTAATTCACTACATGACCTATACTGAAAAGGAACATCAATCTTATCTTTAATGTCAAATGAATCATCTTTTTTATCTTTTATAAATCCTCCTCCAATTGAAGTAAAAACATCTGATGATAAAACCTTATTTTGTAAATCAAATGCCTCAAATATCATTTTATTAGAATTCTGCAATGATTTCTGATCAAAATTAAAAAGAATATGCTTATCTATATCAAATTCAATAACTTTTTTTATACCTATTTTTAGTATACTTTTTTTTAATACTTTATCGTAGGTTGCTTTATTATCCTTGCTAGTAATAGTATCAGGCCTATATCCACTTAATCCTAAAATCAATCCTTTTTCAATATTATGACCTTTACCAGTATATGCAAGAGAACCGAATAATGATATCTCGATTTTATTAATTTTTTCAATAGATTTATTAGGCATTTTATCAATAAATAATTTCGCAGCTCTCATTGGAGCAACTGTGTGTGAACTGGAAGGTCCTATCCCTATTTTAAAAATATCAAAAATACTATACATTATTTACCTTTATAACACAAACAATCAATTGAATTATTTACTCTATCTATATTACCTCCATCTACTTTAACAGGCAAGGTGACTTCATCTATATGTCCACCATTAACTTTAAAACCATATTTGATCTGAGCTTTAATCTCATTTATTTCAGAAGATATAACATCTAATTCATTCAATTTTTTCATAATACTATTAACATTATAGCTATTATAATAAGTTTGTCCTGATAGCAATATAAATGATAAAGAAAAAACCACTCCTAATAAAAAATTCTTAAAATTTGACA
>PAHI01000040.1 GCA_002705575.1 Fidelibacterota bacterium
ACGCTCCACCCATCATCAGAATATGATGGTGACGGGACGCCTATGCCAGAAGAATTGTATTCTAACTCAATACAATCACTGTGCTCAATCTCTATACCACCTACGGGTACTTTGGCATTAAATAAAAAGAAGCCGTTAACTATTGAGTATTCAAAATCCTCAGCAAAGTTAAGACCTACAAATAGGGTTAATACGCTAAAAAAGCGAATGAATTTGTTAACCATTATCACCTCCTCCTTGTGTTTAGTGTTTAGGTTAATTAATTAATTTTACAATTAATAATTTTGCTCAATTTTATTTTTCTGCGAACAGAAATATTTAAAATTAAACCTAAAAATATAAATATATTTTGGACAAAAGCGGATTTAAATCCTGCCTCCCTTCTTTCAAACTAGTAATTATTATTGAAAATGTCAAGCTGATTTTTCAATTTATTGTACTCTCCATATTCTTTAATTGTATCCAAAACTTCCTAAAAATATTGCAATTAAAAAAATAAAGGTGTGATGCAAAGCACTAATAATTAATAACCAAACTATTTTACTATATAAACACCCAATAAAATTATCTTTTAACTCTTTATACCTTGCCGCAAAGCATTAGCATTATAGCATTTTGGGCATGCATTCTGTTTTCTGCTTGGTCGAAAATTATTGAATTTGTTGAGTCGCAAATCTCATCAGTGACCTCAACCCCTCTTTCAGCGGGCAAGCAATGCATAAAAAAAGTATCTTTTTTCTCTGTCATAGAAAAGAGCTCTCTGTTTATTTGGAAACGAGAAAACAATCGCTTTCTTTGCTCTGACTCTTCTTTTTGCCCCATACTCGCCCAAACATCTGTGTATATAATATCTGCTCCTTTAACTGCTTTGAAAGGATTCTTAAATAGCTCTATTTCAGAAGTTGCAATGCTTATAGCCTCACTAATAGACCCTGAATCTGGCTCATAGCCTTCAGGAGTAGCTATATTGAGTTGAAAATTTAACACTGTGGATAACTTTAACCACGAATGAGTAATGTTATTCCCATCTCCAATATAAGCTATTTTAAAATCTTCAAATCGACCCAGTTTTTCATATATCGTAAATAAGTCTGCCATAATTTGACAAGGATGATTAAAGTCTGTCAATCCATTAATAACTGGAACATCGCTAAACTTTGCCAAGCTGACTATATCATGATGATTATATAAGCGAGCCATAATCAAATCATTGAATCTACTAATTACCCTTGCAATATCTGCAACAGATTCTCTTTTGCCTATTCCAATATCATCCGGTCCCAAATAAATAGCTTTTCCACCCATACGTGAAAAACCTGTTTCAAAAGATATACGAGTACGCGCTGAAGGTTTTGCGAATATCATCGCCATACTTTCATTTTTAAAGGGATAGTAATCTTCTCTAGATTTAAACTTTTCTTTTATCCATTTTGCTTTTTCTAAAAAATTAATAATATCATCTTTTTTCCAGTCTGTAATATGCAAGAAATCTTTATTCATTATCTAAATGTCCCTCCTCATTTAATTTTAATTTACTCAAATAACCAAAAGCACTTTGCCAGCCCCTTTGAGAAAATTCAACAATCTCCATTTTATCATTTAACAAAATGATAGTTGGAAACGCACTGTTTTTAACCCAATTTCTAAAATCTCCATTTATATCTGCCAGTATAGGGACATTTTCATCTTCATACTCCTGATACCATGCCTCGATGCTACCCAAAGAAGGAGCTTCTTTGTAAGGGTCTGAGACCTGAACATTGATAAAAAAAATATCTCCATTGTCTACCAATAACTTTACTTTATTATATTCTGGCTTCCATTGCTTATGACGAGTCACCTCATCATTGCCATTCGCAATCCAATTTGAAAGTTGTTTGCATGGACTACACCACGCTGCAGAAATTTCAATTGCAATTAATTTACCATGTCCTGAAAAATCATATAAATCAACATCTTCTCCAAATTGATCAATCAATTTAAATCGCGGAAAGATAGTGCCTGGTGCAGGCAAACAAAAAGGTCCTCCAGGACCCTTATAGCATTTACCAGACTCACAAGATCTATCGCTTGCACATTCACACCCTACGCTCATCAAGGATTTTTCATTACTATAAACACAGTTTGGAACAATATCAGGATTGTCAATATTGTTTTTACTGGGATTTACAGGCCAACCTCCAAAATAATCATAATCTTGATTACAAAAAAAGATTGCCACAAAAAGAGATAATAAAGTTAATTTTTTCATAGTGGTATAAGTTAAATCAATAAAATTTATTTTATTTTATTTTTTTTGTAATCCCTTTATTTTTTTTCTTACAATTGAGTTTGGAATATTTAGGGCCTCACGATACTTTGTGACTGTTCTTCTAGCTATTTTGTAACCTTTAATATCGAGCTCTTTAACAATATCACTATCTCTTAAAGGTTTGTCTGAAGACTCTTGATTAATAATGGTCTGAATGTCACTCTTTAGAAGAGTATTAGATACAATGCCCCCATCTTTCATTTTAACACCTTCATTAAAAAAAAACCTTAGCTCGAAAATACCCCAAGGTAACTGAACATATTTCCCATTACATATTCTGCTAATAGTTGATATATCTAAATTTAAATCTTTTGCTAGATCTTTAATAAGCATTGGCCTTAAAACTTTATTATCAGTATCAAAAAAATCGATTTGATTTACAATAATTGCATTCATTACGGCTACCATTGTTTTTTTTCTTTCATTGATAGCATCAAGAAACATTTTAGCTTGATTGTAATTTTTTTTAATAAATGTTTTTGCATTAGAGCGCATTGATTTATCTCTAAGCATATCTGAATACCTTTTATTCAAAATAACTTCTGGAATAGAACTGTCATTAACCATTATAACCCAACTTTCTTCTCTGCGCTCAACTATCAAGTCTGGAATTATTGTACCTTTATCTAAATTAATCATTCCATCTCCAGGATATAAATAAAGACCAGAGATAATATCAAAAGCTTCTTTTACATCATTTTTTGAAATATTAAGGCCAGAACAAATACGGTCATAATTAGCTTTACTAAAATCTTCAAAAAAATCACTTATTATACGAAAAGCAATACTGTTTGAATGATTTTGAAATTTCAACTGACTTAATAGGCATTCCCGGATATTTAATGAAGCTACTCCAGCAGGATCTAGGAGCATAATCTTACTTTTAACATCATTAACACAATCAAGTGCTACATTAAATCTGTCTGCAATTAATATAGGCTCAATTCCCAAGTAACCTTTTTGATCTAAATTGTCAATAATCTCATAAGCTATTTGCTGATTCATTAAAGACATTCCCATATCTCGAATTTGATCTTTAAGCAAATCTCTTAAATCTTTTTTGTCAAAATCTATACTATCTATATAAGATTTATCTTTTGTATTAATCGTATATAATTCAAAATCATCTGTGTTAGAATATAATTCCTCTACTTCAAAATCCTCAGAACTAGAATCGCCCTCATCTATCGGTGTATCATCAGATGGTTCTGCAATCTCTAGAACAGGATTTTTCTCAAGCTCTTTATAGATTCTTTGCTCTATAGAAAAAGTATTTAATTGAAAAAGCTTTGCCTGAAGAATCTGCTTAGGACTTAACTTCTGTTTAAGCTCCTGTCTTTGATTGATTTTAACCATATTACATTTGAAATTTAGAGCCTAAATAAAGCCTGCGCACCTCTTCATCATTGCTTAAATTTTCAACGCTCCCCTGCTTAAGAACGCTACCATTATAAAGCAAGTATGCTCTATCTGTAATTGTTAAAGTCTCGCGAACATTATGATCTGTGATTAATATCCCGATTCCCTTTTCTTTAAGCATACCTATAATATTTTGAATGTCTTCAACTGCAATAGGATCAATTCCAGCGAAAGGCTCATCCAATAAAATAAAATCAGGGTTCATAATAAGCGCTCTTGCAATCTCAGTTCTTCTTCTCTCTCCTCCAGACAGCATCATGGCTTTACTCTTTCTTATGTGCGCAATAGAAAACTCATCAAGTAATTGTTCAAGCCTATCTTGCTGTTCTTTTTTTGTCATACCGGTTATCTGCAAAACAAGCCTTAAATTATCTTCAACGCTTAATTTGATAAATATTGAAGGCTCCTGAGCAAGATAGCCCATACCCATTCGTGCTCTTTTATACATAGGCAACTCAGTTATCTCTTTTTGATCAAACAATACACTGCCTTTTGTAGGCCTTATCATTCCTGTAACCATATAAAATGTTGTTGTCTTGCCTGCACCGTTTGGACCTAAAAGCCCTACAACTTCGCCTCGATTCACCTCAATATTAACTTTTTTTACAACTACTTTACGACCATAAGTTTTCTGAAGTCCCTTAGCTTGAAGTTTTTGAAAACCTGAATAATTATTTATTGATTGCATGGATTTTTCTGATTTGTCCCTTTTATACCAAAGATTTTTATATTGCTGAGATCTACGTCTGATTCAAAAGCTAAACCCGAAGTACAGCCAGAGCTAGACAACATCACAAACTCATCATCAGACGATATTCGCCCATAATTTTTATCCCAAACTATACTTGATTTTTTAGGATTCACAAAGTACAATGAATCACCCGAATCCAAATTTACAATGGAAATATTATGCATTGCCTTAAGTGAAGACTGCTCAATATAAAATGCCTTATCTGACTTTAGCTTACTAACAACATTATCATCTTCAAAGAAAATCGCCAAAACATTACTTTTTAATAGTGTAGGTTTCTTGTATGTCTTTATTAATGTATCACAGCTTATCTTTGCTGTAATTAAAGCATCTTCCATAATGGTAATAACAGCTGAAGTGATTTCGTTATCAGGATAATCAACATTATTCTTTATTTTAAGTAATACTGTTTTCGCCTCATCATAAGAAATTTTATGAGATATCATGAAACTTAAAAATATAATAATGATTTTAAACATATGTTATTTTCTCATTCAATAGATTAATTAAATCTGAATCTTGACTAATATCAATTTTTTTTATTATAACTAACAGCAGACTTTATAAAACTTAAAAATAATGGATGAGTCTTCATAATTCGACTTTTAAGCTCTGGGTGAAACTGAACACCTATAAACCAAGGATGGTCTTTAATTTCAATAATTTCAACAAGCTCCAAATCACTATTAATACCACTTATAACAAGCCCCTTATCTTCCATACTTCCCATATACTGATTATTAAATTCATATCTATGACGATGACGCTCATCAATATTGTTTTTTTTGTATGAGTCATAAGCCAAAGTATTCTTCTTGATTTTGCACGAATAAGAACCAAGCCTCATTGTTGCACCCTTACTAATAACCTTTTTTTGATTTTCCATAATATCAATGACAGGATATTTAGTTTCTAAATTAAACTCAGTACTATTTGCATTTTTTAACATACAAACATTCCTTGCATAATCAATAACAGCACATTGCATGCCTAAACATATACCTAAAAAAGGTATCTTATTTTCTCTTGCATATCTACTAGAAATAACCTTTCCTTCAATCCCTCTATTTCCAAAACCTCCAGGAATAAGAATCGCATCAATGCCTTTAAAAACTGTGTCAGGATTACAATCTTTTTCTAATATTTCTGTATCAACCCACTTTAAATGTATTTTTGCATTATTATCTATTGAGGCATGATTGAATGCTTCAAGAATGCTTTTATAGGCATCATGCAAACTATTATATTTACCACAAATAGCAATATTAATGTGATGCTTAGGGCCTTTAAATCTATTTACAAATTTTTCTAAATATGAAATGTTTTGATGTTTTTTACTAGGCTTCATCTTAAGCTTTTCAACAATCAATTTATCAAAACCTTGCCTATGAAGAACAAGAGGAATTTCATATATAGTCTCAACATCAGGAGATTCAAAAACATTGCTTGTTTCAACATTACAAAACAACCCTAACTTTTTCTTCAAATTTACATCTAAATGATTATTGTGCTCTGTTCTGCAAACTAAAAAGTCTGGTTCTAAGCCAATTTCACGAAGCTTCATAACACTATGCTGAGTTGGCTTTGTTTTAATTTCACCAGCTGCGTTTATAAACGGTAACAGAGTAGTGTGAACAATCGTAGAATTATCCTTTCCTAAATCTAATCTTAACTGCCTAATTGCCTCATAAAATGGCAACCCTTCAATATCGCCTACAGTCCCTCCTACCTCAGATATTACCACATCATAATCACCATCTTTATCAATATTTAGAATCCTTCTTTTTATTTCATCTGTTATGTGTGGAATAACCTGAATAGTGTCACCTAGATAATCGCCCTTTCTTTCTCTCTTTAAAACATCCCAATAGACTCTACCTGATGACGTAGTATTTCCAGCAGTTAAAGATTCATCAATGAATCTCTCATAATGCCCTAAATCAAGATCTGTTTCAGAGCCATCATCTAAAACAAAAACTTCACCATGCTGATACGGATTCATTGTACCTGGATCTACATTTAAATATGGATCTAATTTTTGAATAGTAACTTTAAAACCAGATGACTTTAAAAGATAGCCTAAGGAAGATGCCACAATTCCTTTGCCAAGACCTGAAATTACACCTCCAAATACAAATATATACTTAGTTTTCTTAGACATTATTTTTTCTCATCTATAACTGATGGAACCTTAATATAAACGCCATCAGAATTAGGTGCAATTTTTGTAACATCATCTCTGTCAAGCGATTCTTCTTTAACATCTTCTCTTAACTGTTGTTTATTAGAAAATAACTTGTTTGAAAACTCATCTAATCCATCAGTATCTACTTCGTTTAACTGATCCATATAAGCTAAAATTTTAGATATTTGTGCTTCGTAAGAATCTAACTCTTCATCAGCAATTTCTAGCTTAGCAAGATATGCAATTTTTTTGATTTGTTTTTTATCAATCATTATTTATAAAAATTAGTACATTTTTTATTTAAATTAATAGAAATAATATATGTTTTAAAATTTACAAATAATGTCAAGCATTGCAACTATATTAAATAGCAACCCCGAACATGCTAAGATTTTGAAATTGGCAGGAGAAATTGGTGCTAAAATGAATACTCCTACATATGTTGTAGGAGGCTATATAAGAGATCTTCTCATTGATAGAGATACAATTGATATTGATATTATGGTGGAAGGTGACGCTCTTAAGTTTGCAAATACATTTGCACGTAAACTTAATGTTGACAAAGTTGTTGAATATGCTGAATTTTCTACGGCTCTTATACCTTATTCAAATATTGAAATAGAAGTTGCTTCTGCTAGAAAAGAATCTTACCCTAATAAATCAAGAAAACCAAAAGTAGAAAATTGTAGTATTGAGGAAGATTTAAATAGGCGTGATTTTACAATTAATGCTATAGCAGCTTCACTATTAAAAAAAAATTACGGAGATCTCTATGATCCTCTTGGAGGAATTAAAGATTTACAGAAGAAGATACTTATAACTCCCTTAGATCCTGATATTACATTTAAAGATGACTCACTGAGAATTTTAAGAGGAATTCGCTTTGCATCTCAATTAGACTTCGAATTAAGTCCTTACATTAAGGACTCAATGATAAAACAAAAAAAATATTTGAACAATATATCCAAAGAGCGAATAACAGAAGAGATTATTAAAATACTTAAAACGAAAAGACCTAGTATAGGTCTTAACCTTCTATGTGAGCTTAAAATATCTGATTATGTTTTTCCAGAACTAAATGAATTGGGTGGAATAGAAATCATTGATGGAAAAGGACATAAAGATGTATTCTTGCATACACTGGAAGTGGTAGATAATTCTGCGAAACTAACAGAAAAAATGGAGGTTCGATTTGCAGCTCTAATGCATGATATTGCAAAACCACGCACTAAAAGATTCTATAAAGATAGAGGATGGACATACTACGGACATGAAGATGTTGGCCAATATATGGTAAAAGATATCGCCAAACGAATGAAACTATCAAACAAACTAAGAGATTATCTAATGCTATTAACAAAACTACATCTTCGTCCTATAGCCCTTGCAAAAAAAGGAGTATCTGATAGCGCTATAAGAAGATTGATGGTTGAGGCAGGAGATTACATTGATGATTTGATGGTTTTATGCAGAGCAGACATAACAACTAAAAATCCAAAAAAGATAAGCCAATATCTAGCTAATTTTGATCGTGTCGAGGAACTTATCAAAGATGTTCGATTGCGAGATGAATTTCGAAACTTTAAATCTCCCGTACCAGGACAAATTATCATGAATGAATTTGGACTAAAACCTGGTAAAAAAATAGGTGAAATAAAAAAATCAATAGAGAATGCAATATTGGATGGAAAAATAAAAAATGATTACGATGAAGCTTTTGACTATATGATTAAAACATTTAAGTAGCTTTACACTTTCTTATTAGTGCATATATAATTTCTGTTCCTAGATACTATCTTGTATAAAAAATTGAATACTTTAAGCATCCAAGGTATTCGTAAAAAAATTAAAAAAAATCTCCCAAAAGGAAGACATGACATTATTTTCAATATCGCTACAGAATTGTAATACCCTTTATCTTTCAATGGATCATATACTATAATTGTTGATTTAATTCTATTTAAATAACCTTCTGGGAACTTACCTTTAAAATCTTTTTCAACCCACTGAACCTTTTTAAAAACATCTATCTTTTTAAACTTATCAGACACACTGCTACAAAAAGAACAATCATTGTCATACATTGCCCATAATGGACCACAAGAAGTTTTAATAATCAGTTTTTTAATAAAATTCATAATCCATAAAATTAATAATTATTTATAAAAAAAGCCCCACCAAATATTTATGATGGGGCTTTCTTTAATATCACGTAATGTGAACGTTAATTATTTCATCAACATTACTTTTTGTGTAGTCACATTA
>PAHI01000041.1 GCA_002705575.1 Fidelibacterota bacterium
GCAATCTATTGAGCCTAATTATTTGGCTGACTTGAATAATAATAATGTGATTAATGTTGCTGATATTATCATTCTTGTTAATATTATTCTTGATAATTAGAATATAATATTTCATTCATTTCATAAATAGTTTTTTTAAGTTATGTTATGAAAGTTTTAATCATACACGGACCTAATATGAATTTATTAGGTAAGCACTCACAGGCAAGGCTGACTCTTGATAAATTAAATCGCTCTATTAGACGATTTTCTCGTGAGCAGTCAATTCAAATTAAAATTTTTCAGACTCACGACGAGGCAAAAGTTGTAACCCTTCTTCAAAGAAATAGAAATAAGGTTGATGGTGTAATTATAAGTTTGGGCTCTTGGCATCCGTATGCATATACACTTTTGGATACTTTAAAACTTATAAATTTACCATATCGAGTTGTTGAAAATAAAATTATAGCTAAACAGTATATTGAAAAGACTATTTTTAAATTAAAAAATATTATTCAGAATGAGGATTTTGAGAAAGCGTATATTCAAGGAATAAAGCAAGTTTTAAATCAATAATAGAGTTACAATTTGTAATATTATTATAGAAATATTTTTTTTTAACTTACCAAGTATGAATAAAAGTATATATAAAATATTTAGTATTATTTTGATTAGTCAGGTTCTTTTTTCAAATATAAGCAGAGCAGATACATATAGAAGTAATACTTTGCTATTCTCAATATATAAAACTTTCCAACCTTTGGTTATTAATCAATCAATAAACACTAATAACCCTAGAATAAATGAGGTGCTTAAACGATATGATGCTATTAAAATTAAATCATGGCTTAAAGGTGCTACAGATGATGATTTTGATGGAGATATATATCTAAATCGTATTTATAGAATAACGTTTGATAAAAAAAGTAAAATTGATTTTGAAAGCCTTATATCTGATTTAAAGTCTATTCCTGAGATTCAAATTATAGAAAGAGAAAATTTGCATAAAGTTTTTTATACTCCAAATGACGAAGACTATACTAGTCAATGGTATTTAAGTGCGATTAATTCTAATGACGCATGGGATTATTTTGAAAATAACCCTGGAAATCGAAATGTAATTTTAGCATCAGTTGATTCAGGTGTTAATTGGAATCATGAAGACTTATCGCCTAATATTTATCAAAATTTAGGGGAAGATGCAGATGGTGATGGTCGTACAATTGAATATATTAATGGAGAGTGGGTTTTAGATCCTGGCGATTTAAATGGAATTGATGATGATAATTGGGATAATTTTCAGCAAACTTTTATTGATGATTTAATTGGTTGGGACGTATCAGGTATTGAAGATAATGACCCCGACCCTCCTCATACAAGCGGATGGTCTCATGGCACGCATGTTGCCGGATTACTTGCAGCAACTAGCAACAATGGTTTAGGAATTGCATCAACTGCCTTTAATTCTAGTCTTTTGCCCGTTAAATGTACGGGAGACAATGAGGACAATAATTATATTACCGATGGATATGCGGGAGTGCTGTATGCAGCCAAGATGGGATATAATTCGGAAGGTTTTGTAGTTATTAATTGTAGTTGGGGTGGACTTAATGATAGTTTCTTAGAGGAATCTGTAATAAATACTGTTTATAATAATTATAATGCTGTTATAGTAGCTGCAGCAGGCAATGGTAATGATTATTATTTTGGGGAGTCTTATGATTATGAAGCTCAATATCCTTGTGCTTATGAAAATGTAATATCGGTTACAGCAATGGGCAGAAATAATTCTAACCAACCTCGATGGGGTCACTGGGCAACATATCACGAGACTGTTGATCTTTCTGCTCCAGGAGAAAGCATTTTAAGTACAATTATTGGACCAAGTACCTGGAATGAGAATAGTAGATATGATTCATGGCTAGGAACATCAATGGCTTCACCAGTAGCTGCAAGTTGCGCAGGTCTTTTAAAATCGTATAATCCAACATGGAGTAATGAACAGATAAAAACGATGCTGATTGCAACCTCAAATCCCAATATATATTCTTATAACACGGAATCTTATCTTCAAGGCAGACTAGGTAAGGGGCAGGTTGATATGCTAAAAGCTATACAGACTCCATTATTTCCAAAAATTGAAATCGTCGAACAGGATATTTATGCTGGAAGCGATGGTGAAATAAATATTGGAGATGCTATAGAGTATATAGCGATTTTATTTAATGATCCTGAATGGGGAGATGCTATAAATGCAACCTTATCTCTATCAAGTGATGATAATTGTGTGAGCTTTGAAAATAATTATGTTAGTCTTGGAAGTATTGTTTCAGGAGATGCAGGGCTTAATGAAATTCCTATCATAATAGAATTTGATACTTCATGTGTCCCTGGAAATATTGAGATTAATGCTGAAATAAAGTCTAATCAAAATGGCTATATTGAATATAGCACCGTTATACCTTTTAGTTTAGATGTAAATGATACGCCTATATTAATAGGAGATGCTACAAATAATGGTACTATTGATGTTGCTGATGTTGTTGTGATAATTAATATGATTTTAGGAAATTTTAGTAACCCTTCTCCTCTTCAAAGTGCTGCATCAGATGTAAATGAAGATAATACTATTAATATTCAAGATATAATTCTTCTTGTAAATATTATATTAAGCAGTTAATAATTATTAGCCAGTTATATCTTCTCCTCCATCAACTCTTATAATATTGCCAGTCATCCAGCTAGATTCGTAGCTTACTAATAATTCAATAAAATCTGCTACATCTGAGGGTTTTGTTAATCTCTTATGAGGATTGTTTTTGAGTGCATCTTTTTTCATGGATTCATATTCAGGTATTTTTCTTAAAGCAGACGTATCGGTCACCCCTGCTTGTATAGCATTTACTGAAACTCCATAAATTGCCATTTCTATGCTTAACTGTCTGCATGCAGATTCAATTGCAGCCTTAGCCATAGATACAGCGCCATAACTTTCCCAATTTTTGCGTCCACCTGCGCTGGTCATTGCTATTATATGGCTGCCTTTTTTAAATAGATTGTTATTAAACAAATCCTGAGTCCAATAAATAAGATTATTAGACATAGTATCTAGAGTCATATCTATGTTTTTTTTGTTTAGAATATTATCTTTTTTGCCAATCATTTTTTTCAAACTTCCAAAAGCTATAGAATGAATAAATATTTTTAAACGCATATCACCCTTGTTGATAAGATTGTTAATAATTTTTTGACGACTAATTTCATTTGATGCATTAGCTTTTTCAAATATTGCAGCAACACCATAGCCTTCAAGTTCTTTAACTAGTATATCTATATCAGCTTTTTTCTTTCTTAAATAAAGACCGTAAATATTAACACCATTTTTTGCTAAACGTTTGGCGCATTCTTTTCCTATTCCGCTTGATGCACCCAAGATTAATGCCCAGTCTTTCATATAGAACCTCATTTTATATTGTTAATTTTAATTTAATGCATAAACTTAGACTATAAAAACTTAAATTTAACCCATGTCTATAAAAACAGGAATAATAGGATTACCAAATGTAGGAAAATCAACCTTATTTAATGCGTTGACAGAATCAAAAATAGAGGCAGAAAATTATCCTTTTTGCACAATTGAGCCCAATCATGGGATTGTTAAAGTCAGTGATTCTCGTTTAAAAAAAATAGAGGAGTTTATTCCTTCTCAAAAAATAAGTCCATCTTTTTTAGAGTTTGTAGACATAGCTGGTTTAGTAAAAGGTGCGAGTAAAGGAGAGGGTCTTGGGAATCAATTTTTATCTAATATCAGAAACGTAGATGCTATTATTCATGTGGTGAGATGCTTTGATGATCCAAATATAACTCACGTAGAAAACTCAATTTCTCCTAAGCGTGATATTGAAATTATTAATACTGAACTTCTTTTAAAAGATATGGAATTAGTTTCTAAGAGAATTTCAAAGATAGAAAAAACTGTAAAATCAGGAAATAAAGAACATAAAGCTGAATATGATTTGCTTACGTTGTTAATTGATAATCTTAATAATGGAATTTTAATTAAAAACATAAATCTAAATGATGATCAAATGAAAATATTGAAATCAATATCTCCCCTAACTTCTAAACCAACATTATATGTTGCCAATATTGATGAAGATAGTTTGGACAAAGAAAGTGAGAATAAATATATTAAAGAATTATTAGAATGGGCCGTAGAAAAAAATGAGACTGTTTTAGTTTTATGTACAAAATTTGAGATAGAAATTCTTGATTTAAATGAAGAAGAAAAAGAAGAGTTTTTAAATAGCTATGGCATAGAAAAAACAGGGCTTGACCGATTAACATCTGCTGCTTTTAAATTGCTTGGTTTAGAAACATTTTTCACAGCAGGAAAAAAAGAAATAAAATCATGGACAATTAAAAAAGACACTAATGCCGTTGATGCAGCAGGAGAAATACATAGTGATATTCAAAGAGGTTTTATAAAAGCAGAGGTGTATTCTATTGATGATTTAATTAAATATAAAACTGAAGAAATATTAAAAAATAATGGAAAAATACGTCAAGAAGGAAAAAACTATGTTGTAAAAGATGGGGATATTATTTTTTTCAAATTCAATGTCTAAATTTTATTGTTTTCATCCCATATTTTTTTTATACCTTTAAGGGTTAAGCTCATATCAACAGAATGCTTATGTTTTATGTTTTTTGATAATATTTTTGAAAAACCTCCAGTTAATATGACATGCTCTATTTCATTGTGCATTTCCTTTTTAATTCTAGATATCATTCCATTAATGGCGTCAATACCGCTATACATGATTCCAGACTGCAAATTTGTTTCAGTATTTTTTCCAATAACATATTTTGGTACAATAAATTTTACTTTTTCAAGCTGTTCTGCTTTTTCAAATAAATATTTTGCAGAAACATCAATGCCTGGAGCAATAGCACCTCCTAAAAAGTTAGCATTTTTATCAATAACATCATAAGTCGTTGCAGAACCAAAATCAACAATAATTGATGGGTATAAATTATTTTCAATGGCCGCCTTCATATTACATATTCTATCGTTTCCTACCTCATCAGGAGAATTTACATTTAAATTAAGATGGCTATTTAGTGATGAAACTCTAAAATAAGAACTGTTTAGTTTTGATTCAATCTTTGGGACAACAGAGCTTATAGCAATTAGGTCAGATGTTAAGTAATTTTTAGTTATATCATTTATAGATTCATAAGAAGTTTCGAATCTTTTTATGTTTTTTAGTGAATTTTCTAAAAAACGTCCTACAACAATATTAGTATTACCTATATCAATACAAATAATTGACTTCAATAGTAGATCACTCCTGAATTTATTGCCTTATACTTATCATTGATTTTTAATTTTGCTTCACCATTTATATTTAATCCTAAAAATTTACCTGTAACTAATTTATTAGATTGAAAAAATTTAACTGATTTATTTAAATGATTGCATTTATTTTCCCACATTTTTATAATATTTTCATTTTTTTCATTTAGTAGTTTTTCAAAGTTATTAAATATAAAAGCTAGTAAACATTCTCTTTCAATGGTGTTATTCAGTATTGTTTTTAATGAGCAGGCGGTATCTCTTATGGTTTTATCAAAATTTATTTCGTTAACATTAATTCCTATGCCAATTATAAATTTATTTTTTTTTGATTCAATTAAAATTCCACCAAGTTTTTTATTATCATGAATTATATCATTTGGCCATTTTAAATAACATTCAAGATTTGTTAATTGTTTGATAGCTTTTATAATAGATATTCCTGATATTAATGGAATTTTATTGTTCATATTGTTACTATCGCTATTTAAAATAAAAGAAAAAGTCAAGTTTTTACCGCTAGATGAAAACCACTTATTTCCACGCCTACCCTTACCGTTAATTTGTTTTTCAGATATTAAAATATCACCAATGTCAATTTCTTCATTTTGAAACATAGTGTAAATTTGATTATTGGTTGAATCAGTGATTTTAATATGATAAATTTTTTTAGCTATTTTTTTGGTGTTTAGCTTAGATCTAAATAAATCTTTTATAAACATAAATTAAGAGTGCTCTCCATAGACTTCTTTTAATGTACTTGATATTTCACCTAGTGTAGCTTTAGATTCAATTGCTTCTATAATAAAAGGCATTAAGTTCTCACTATCAATTGCAGCATTTTTTAGTTTTTTTAGGCTCAAGGTTGTAATACTTGAGTCTCGATTATTCTTAAATTTTTTCAATCTTTTTAATTGATCTGCAGTTATATCAGGGTTCATTTTTAATATTTTTTGACTAGGCTCTTTAATATTTTTATATTTATTTACTCCAACAATTATATTATTTCCATTTTCCACAGATTGTTGATAATTGTATGCTGTTGTTGAAATCTCTTTATCCTGAAAATTTATTTTTATTGCTTCTATTGCTCCACCTAAGTCATCTATTTTTTTTATTAAATTTAATGTTTCTTTTTCAATTTGATTTGTTAAATCTTCAATAAAAAAAGATCCCGATAAAGGGTCAATTATATCAGGAACGCCAGATTCATGTGCAATTATTTGCTGAGTTCGTAATGCTGTTTCTGCAGATTCTTCTGTAGGCAGAGAGAGGGCCTCATCTTTTGAATTTGTGTGAATAGACTGTGCTCCTCCAATAATAGCAGATAAAGCTTGCATACTAGTTCTAACAATGTTGTTATCAGGTTGTTGGGCCGTTAAAGTAGATCCTGCTGTTTGCACATGAAATCTACACATAAGAGCTTTTTTATTAGAAACGTTAAATCTTTTTTTCATCAACTGTGCCCAGATTCTACGAGCAGCTCTGAATTTTGAGATTTCTTCAAAGAAATTATTGTGACCATTAAAGAAAAAACTTAATTGTTGTCCAAATATATTAGGATCTAAGCCTCTATTGATAGCATTGTCGACATATGAAATTGCATTTGAAAAAGTAAAAGCTAACTCTTGTATAGCATTACAACCAGCTTCACGCATATGATATCCAGATATAGAAATAGTATTCCATTTTGGCATATTTTTAGAACAATATTCAAAAACATCAGTTACTAATTGCATGCTTTGATTAGGAGGATATATATAAGTTCCTCGTGCAATATATTCTTTTAAAATATCATTTTGAATGGTTCCCTTTAATTTCTTTATGGGCAAATTTTGTTCTTTTGCAATTACAATTAAAAAGCCTAATAAAATAGCAGCAGTAGAATTGATTGTCATGGATATTGATACTTTATCTAAGGGTATATTGCTAAGGAGTATTCGCATGTCATCAATTGTACATATAGGAACACCTACTTTTCCTACTTCTCCAATAGCTAAAGGGCTATCAGAATCATAGCCTGTCTGGGTAGGTAAATCAAAAGCGACAGATAAGCCAGTAACACCTTCATTAAGTAAAAATTGATATCTTTTATTGCTTTCGTGTGCACTTGAAAATCCAGCATATTGACGCATAGTCCATTTTCTGTTTGTATACATGTCGGCATAAATGCCATGAGTAAATGGATATTGTCCTGGGGTTTCATCGTAAATAGATCCGTAGAATTTTTTAAATTTTTTCTTAGTCATCACTATTTTAGCTGTCTTTCCTTTTTTATTTTATGGTACGCCTCTGAAACTGATTTAAATTTTTCTTGAGACATTGCTTTAAATTCTTCTCCTAAATGTGCTGTTTTATCAGGGTGATACTTATTAGCCATTCTTCGATATGCTTTTTTTATTTCTAAATCACTGACATTATTTTTAACACCTAAAACAGTATATGCGGAATCTAAATCGTCTTTAAACATTGATTCTATTGATTTGTAGTCAAGCTGACTTATACCTAACATTTCAGATATTCTATTAATTGTTTGTAATTCTAGAGGATGGATATCTCCATCAGACTGAGAAAGTCCAAATAAAACATGTATTAATTGAGATTTTGATGCATCATCCATTTGGTTTCGTATTTGTAAACAAACCTCTTCCAAGGAAAAGTTTTGTTCTAGTATATTTTTAAATATTAGTAATAGTTTTTTTGTATTACTAAGACCTGTTTGGGTTACTAAAAATTTTTTAATATAATTTAATTCAGACTTCTTTTGGATGCCATCGGCTTTCATTACAGCAGCAAACAAAACTAATATTGAGGTTATGAAATCTCCCCCAGTTGTTTGATTAGATTGATTTAATGAATTATTTGATGAAATTGAACCTAATGAATATCCTAATATTGCGCCAATAGGGCCACCAATCGCCCATCCTAAGCTACCCCAAATCCATTTTTTATAATTTGCAGACATATTATTTCATTATTTACTTTAATTGTACTAAAATTACATCAAATATTTTTTTCAAAATAGCATAAGGAGTTTTCTTAATAATTATTTAAAAATATTATGAAATTAAAAATTATATTTATTTTAATATTTTTTTCATTGCTGATTAGCAGTGATTCTCAAACTTTTAAACTTAAAGATGGGACAAAAATTATCGGAGCTATTCTATCTGAGAATGATGATTTTTTTGAGGTAGATACAAGTATGGGAATTGTTCAGGTTTTGAAGAAAGATATTAAAAAGCAACAATTTAGAGTTTTTTTAAATGATGGTAATATTCTCGTTGGTAATAAAATTAGTTCATCTGAAGAAAGATTAATTCTACAAACTGAAATGGGAGTTTTTAAGATCAATAAACAGGATTATTTTTTGATATTGCCTAGCATTAAGAATGATGTTTTTTTTATTTTGATGTTTTTTATAGCTATTATTAATTAGACTTAACTATTTATAACATCCAGATATTTTTTTGACCAATCATCAAATAAATTTTCTCTAATTTTCTCTCGTATAGTTTTCATTAAATTAATATAGAAATGAAGGTTGTGAGCTGTTGCAATTCTTATACCAAGGATTTCATTCATTCTAAATAAATGATGTAAGTATGCTTTTGTGTATTTTTGTGAAAAGACTGATTTACTATTGATATCAATAGCTGAATGGTCGTCTTTATAGCAAGCATTTCTAATATTTAATTTTCCTGTATCTGTAAAAAGCTGAGCATTTCTTGCATTTCTTGTAGGAATTACACAATCAAACATATCAACTCCTCGTTTTACACACTCGATTAAATCAGATGGAGTACCAACTCCCATTAAGTATCTAGATTTGTCTTGAGGAATCAGATTATTCATTAAACTTGTTATAGATAGCATATCTTTTTTAGGTTCTCCTACAGCTAATCCTCCGATTGCATAATTATTCATATTTAGATCTAACAGTTCTCTTGCTGATTTTTGTCTTAATTCTATATTAGTTCCTCCTTGTATAATAGGAATTATTGATTGTGAGTGACTGTATATTGGTTTAGTAGATTGATAATGTTCGTAAGATTGATAGGCCCATTTGGTTGTTAGATTTACGGCTTTTTCCCATTCTTTTACGGTTCCTTCTCCTGATGGGCAAACATCTAGAACCATCATAAAATCTGAACCAATAATTCTTTGTATGTCAATAATTTTTTCAGGCGTAAACTCATGAATAGAACCATCATAATGAGATTTAAAGGTTACTCCTTCAGAATTAATTTTTCTGTGGTTTTCAAGACTATATATTTGATATCCTCCTGAATCTGTTAGAATGACGCCTTTCCATTTCATAAAATTATGTAATCCCTGTGCATTTTTTAATATATCTATTCCTGGTCTTAGGTATAAATGATAAGTATTGGACAGTAAAATACTACTTGGTAAAGATGATATTTCTTCAGATGACTGAGATTTAACAGTTGCATAAGTTCCTACGGGCATGAAAAAAGGTGTTTTTAAAATACCATGGTCTGTATAAAGCTCTCCTGTACGTGCAGCAGATTTTTTACATTCAGCTGTTATTTTGAATTTCAACTATGCTTTTTTAGCGGGTGCTTTTTTAGCAGGTGCTTTTTTAGCGGGTGCTTTTTTAGCAGGTGCTTTTTTAGCGGGTGCTTTTTTAGCGGGTGCTTTTTTAGCAGGTGCTTTTTTAGCGGGTGCTTTTTTAGCAGGGACTTCTTTAACTTGCTTTGCTGATGTTTGTTTTTTTGCTGATAATAGTGACTTCTTCTTTAAAGTCTTTAATCTATCAATGTTTTTCTTATGTTTTTTTCTTGCGTTTTTTGTTTTTTTGTTCAATTCATTTACCTATATATCATTTAAAATAAAGCGCAATTAATCTAATACTATTAATATAAAAAGCAAAATTTTATAAATTATTTTTAATTAATAATTGATTTATTAATTCTACAAAGATACTTGAACCTAAAAGTAATGATTTTTCATTTATATTAAAATGCGAACAATGATGAGGTGTGTCAACCTCTTTGTTGTCTGGACTTGATCCTAAAAAAAAGAAGCATCCTGGCTTTTTGTTGAGATAATAGCTAAAATCTTCTCCCCCCATTGTTAGATACGGTTTTTCTATGCCATTAGGAGTTATTTTTTTGGAAGCTAGCTTAACATTATGCGTTTGCTTTTCATGATTAATTAAAGGAGGGTAACCATCTTCATAGTTTAGTTCGATTTGGCAAGTAAATGCTTTTTCAATGCCTGATAAAATCTCTTTCATCCTTTTTTTTATAAGTTTTTGATTTTCTTTTGTGAATGATCTTGTAGTTCCTTTTAAAGTTATTTTATCAGCAATTATGTTAAAATTATACCCGCCGTTAATTTGACCTATTGTTATAACATTGCTTTGTAGAGGATTTGTGTTGCGACTTACAATGGTTTGCAAAGCTTGTATTACATTAGCTGATACTACAGAGGCATCAATAGTTCCTTGGGGTGCGGCTCCATGTCCGCCTTTGCCAATTATTTTAATAGTAAATTTATCTGCAGCAGCCATAACAGGACCACTTTGAATTCCAACAGTTCCGAATTTTTGATAATTCCATAAATGGAGGCCATATATTTCGTCTACATTATTTAAAACCCCATCTTTTATCATAAATTTTGCGCCCCCTAGACCTTCTTCTGCAGGTTGAAATATAAATTTAATTATTCCTTTAATAGAAGATTTCATTTTTGATAAGGCTTGTGCAGCACCTAACAATATAGCCATATGTCCATCATGTCCGCATGCGTGCATCACTCCTTCATTAATTGATTTAAATTTTAATTTAGATGTTTCTTGGATTGGCAATGCATCCATATCCGCGCGTAAGGCGATAGTCTTGCCAGGTTTATTTCCTTTTAATATTCCAAAAACACCAGTTTTTGCAATATTTTCATGCACTTCAAGTCCAAAGCTTCTAAGTTCTTTTGCAATAGTTTGTGATGTTCGATGTTCTTGGAAGCTCAATTCTGGGTGCTTGTGAAAATCCCTTCTATATTCAATTATATTTTTTTCTATTTCTAAAACATATGGATGATAATTAATTTTCATAGTGTTTAAATTTAAAAATTATGTTTTTAATAATACACTTAATTATAATTTTAGCTTAGAGGTTAACTATGAATTGGGAAAAGATAAAAGATTTTAAAGATATTAGGTTTGAAAAAAATAAAAAAGAAAATGGTATTATTAAAATAACCATAAATAGACCAGAGGTTAGGAATGCGTTTCGACCTCAAACAGTTTTTGAGCTTCTAGAAGCATTTGAATATTGTAAAGAGGACTTAGATTGTGGTGTTGTAATATTAAGCGGAGAAGGAAAGGATGCTTTTTGTTCTGGGGGAGACCAAAAGGTAAGAGGAGATGCAGGTTATATTGATAATAGTGGTGTTGCACGATTAAATATTTTAGAAGTTCAAAGGCTTATTAGGACATTGCCTAAGCCTGTGATTGCTATGGTTGCAGGATATGCAGTTGGTGGTGGGCATGTTTTACATATGATGTGTGATTTAACTGTTGCTGCAGATAATGCAAAGTTTGGTCAGACCGGTCCTATTGTAGGTTCTTTTGATGGAGGATGGGGCGCTTCATATATGGCTAGAATAATTGGTCAAAAAAGAGCTCGAGAAATGTGGTTTTTATGTAAATTTTATGATGCTAGGCAAGCGCTAGATTGGGGGTTAGTAAATCATGTTGTAAAATATGAAGAATTAGAAAACGAAACGATAAAATGGTGCAAACAAATTTTAGAAAAATCACCAACAGCAATCAGACTTTTAAAATCTTCTTTGAATGCAGATTGCGATGGTCAGGCTGGATTACAACAGTTGGCAGGGGATGCAACCATGATGTTTTATATGACGGAAGAAGCAAAGGAGGGTCGTGAGGCTTTTAAGGAAAAAAGGCGACCAGATTTTAAAAAATTTAAAAGGCAGCCCTAGTTTTTGTTTAATATAAATCCATGGATAATAGCTGCAAGACCTAAAACATTGTTTGCGATATGTTCTCCTATTATTGTTGCCTTAACTCTATCAGATATTATATATAATCAAGTAAATTGGTCAGTAGTTACCCTAACTGTCTTTTCAGCAGCTTTATTACAGATAGGTTCAAATTACGCCAATGATGCATATGATTTCATAAATGGTGCTGATAAAATTAATCGTGTAGGACCGAAGCGCATGGCGCAAGAAGGTGTTCTTGAGCCAAATACAATTTTAAACATGATGTATTTTATTTTTACAATTAGCGTATTAATAGGTTTTTATTTAGCAAAAGTTGGTGGATGGCCAATTGTAATTGTTGGGCTTTTATGTATACTTTTTGCAATAATTTACACTGGAGGGCCTTATCCACTAGCATATAATGCTTTAGGTGATGTAACAGTATTTATTTTTTTTGGTTTAGTTGCCACCTTAGGCTCTTTTTATTTACAAAATCCAAGCCCAGAGCACTTTTTTAAACATATAGAAATAATATGCTTAGCTGCTGCTGCTGTTGGATTTTTGAATACATCTATATTGGTTGTCAATAATGTGAGAGATTATAAAACTGATAAAGAGTCAAACAAAAAAACTTTAGTAGTTTTGTTTGGTCAAAAATTTGGTTGTTATGAATATTTATTATTAATATGCCTAAGCTATATTTGCTTTGGATTAATAAGCTTTTTATTAAAAAATTATTGGATTTTTTTAGCAGTTATATTGATATTACCTTCTTATTTGATTCAGACTGTAAAAATCTTCAGCTATAATGAAAGTAATCTAAATAAAGTTCTTGAAAAAACTGCCAAGTTGTCATTTTTGACTTCAGTATTATTTTATTTTTCAACATTTATATGAATATCGTAAACACAGAAATATTAGAGTATAAAAAAGCTTTTATTTCAGATACAAATTTAGGCGTTAAAAAGCATTCGTTTAGAAAAGGGTGGTATATTAAAATTTTTTCAAATGAACATGTTGGTATTGGTGAAGCTGCACCTATTCCAGGAATTAGTAAAGAAAGTCATGCTGAGGCTGGCTATGCTATTCAAGGTTTTATGGTTGCACTTAAAGATGTTGATTATTCAGTTTCTATTGATGAGATGTTATTATTGGCAGAAGTTCATGGTTGCAATGTTCCATCTGCAAAGTTTGCTATGCAGGCTGCTGTTTATAGTCTTTTTAGCCAAAACAGTAATAAAATAATCTCTAAATTTTTGAATCAAGAATCAAATGACAGTATTATGATTAACTCTATTGTTCATGATAATTCGAGGATTTCTATTGAGAATTCTAGAGTTTTAAAAATAAAAGTTTCAGATTCAAATATATACGATATTAAAGATATGATTGAAAAAATTTATAATTCCTATGGAGAAAAATTATTAAGATTGGATTTTAATGGGGGTCTGGACCTTTCAAAGGCTATTAGAATATGTAAAGAATTAGAATCTTATAATATAGAATATATTGAGCAGCCAGTTCTACTTTTAGATGACTTATATGAACTTAGAATGCATTCAGGAATTCCAATAGCAGTTGATGAAATTTTATTAAATTATGATACTGCAGAAAAGATTATTAAAAATGCAGCAGCAGATGTGTTTGTTATTAAGCCAACATTATTGGGTGGATTTGATGATTTAAAAAAGGTTTTTCAATTAGCAAATAGTGAAGAAATAAAAATAGTGATAACTTCTGCCTTTGAAACATTTATAGGACAATCATTTATAGGTTATTTGGCTGCAGCAATTAAAACTCAAAGTTATTGTGGAATTTTTAATATTAATCTGTTTGAAAATGATCATTTGTATCCTAGTGTAAAAAATTCAAAGCTTGTATTAAAAGATATTTGTGGATTTAATGCGTAATGTATTTTAATTGGCTTGATTATAGGTTTGAAAACAACCCCAATGATATATTTATAAGATATGATGCTAATGAATTTTCATATGAAAATTTTAATAATATGCTTTATGATCGCATTATGGGATTGTCTAGCCTTGGGTTAAGGCCAAGGCAAAAGGTCGGAATATATTTGTCAAATCCTTTTGATTTTATTGAGGCATACTTAGCTTGCTATAGTTTAAATGCTATATCTGTAATATTTAATGATGGTTGGAAAAAAAACGAAATAAAATCTGCTGTAGATATTACTTGTCCAGAATATATTGTGTGTAGTTGGAAAGATAGAGGTTTGTTTACAGATTATAAGGCTTCAATTATATCTTTTGAAGAATTAAGCAAGAGTCATGGAAGTTGTTATGATTCTAGGAGTAAAATGGTTTATAATCCTAACGATGTTCAATCTATTTTGTTTACATCGGGCACCCAAGGCACGCCTAAAGCAGTTTGTTTAACATTTAAGAATTTTTATGAAAGTTCTATGAAATGGAAAAGTATTTTAAAATTAAAAAATACTGATAGATATCACTTGTGTCTGCCCTTATATCATATTGGAGGACTGGGGATTATTTTAAGAGCTCTGCATATTGGTTTTTCAATCAATATTGATTTAGATAAGAATTTTAATAAAACAAATGATTCCTCAATAATATCCCTTGTTCCAACGCTATTGATGTCATTGATGGATAATGAAGTTGGTTTAGGATTTTTGAAAAGATTGAGATGTATAGTGGTTTCTGGTTCAAAAGTTTCTAAAAAGCTCATGGAAGATTGTCGTAGTTTAGGTTTGAAAGTATTTGTTTCTTATGGTATGACTGAAACATGTTCATCAATTTGTGGTTTTTGGCCTTTTAACAACAAAGAAAATATTTTGTCAGTAGGTAGGCCTTTTATTGGCGTTGACATTGATATTGATAATAATCAAATAGTCGTTAAATCTGATACAGTTATGAAGCGTTATTATGGGCACAATAATGTTGATGGGGTTTTTAAAACTAAAGATTTGGGTTTAATGATTGATGGCTATTTATATCTTAAGGGTAGGTCAGATGGAGTTGTTATATCAGGGGGAGAAAACATAGATCAAAAAGAAATTATTAATGCTATTTCAACTTTAGGGCAATTTGAAAAAATAATACCTTTTTGTGATAAAGACTCATATTGGGGGCAGATAAATGGAGTCTACGTTTTTACTAAAGATGATATCTCGTCAGATAATTTAAAGATTGAATTAAAAAAAATATTATCATCAAAAAAGATTCCTCAAAGAATTATAGTCAAAAAAGTAACTCCAAATTAATATGATTGTTATTATTGACAACTATGATTCATTCACTTATAATTTGTACCAATATGTTGGGGTGCATTCCACAAAGGTAAGAGTTTTTAAAAATAATGAAATAAATATTAGAAATATAGTAGAATTATCACCTAATAAAATTATTATATCTCCGGGACCAGGGCATCCTAAAAATTCTAATGTTTCTCTTGAATGCATACAATATTTTTCAGGTAAAATTCCTATATTGGGTGTTTGTCTCGGGCATCAGGCAATTGGGTTTCAATATGGATCAAGTATAATAAATTCTAATATAGTTTGCCATGGAAAGACTTCAATGATATCACACAATGGAGATCGTTTGTTTAGAAATGTCCCCAGCCCATTTGAGGCAACGAGGTATCATTCTCTTATTATTGATAAAAACAACTTATCAAGAGATTTAGAGGTTATTGCAGATTATAAAAATATAATTATGGCTATAAAACATAAAAAGTATCCCGTTTATGGCGTTCAGTTTCACCCTGAATCAGTGAAGACTGAAAATGGTATGAAAATAATTGAAAATTTTATTTTTTTATGAAATTAAGCGGTAAGATAAAATTATCTGGTGATAAATCAATTTCACATAGGGCATTGATGATTGCAAGCATATCTAAAGGTATAAGCAGAATAAGTAATTTGTGTGGAGGTTTAGACGTTCAATCAACAATAAATTGTCTTAATAGTTGCGGGGCCAATATAGTTAGGGATGGTCAGGATTACTTGGTTAGTTCAGATATGTTGTCAAACCCATCAAAGCCTCTTAATTGCGGTAATTCTGGAACCACAATGAGGTTAATGACTGGCTTGCTTGCAGGTCAAGGAGTTGAAGCTGTTTTATATGGAGACGATTCTCTAAGTCAAAGACCCATGGATAGAATAGTTGCTCCTCTTAAAAAAATGGGAGGGAATTTAGAATATAAAAATAATAAAATTTTTTTAAAAAAATCACAAATTTTGGGAGGAGAAATTTTAAATTTAACATCTAGTGCTCAGGTTAAATCTTGTATTATTTTAGCATCGCTATCTGCTCAAAATCAAACTATTCTGACTGAATCATATGATACTAGAGACCATACAGAAAAAATGATTTCCTACTATTCTCCAAATTCAATTAGTGTGAATGGAAATAAAATAAAGGTTAATCCATCAAAATTCACATTGAGCGATATTCGGATTCCTGGAGATGTATCAAATGCAAGCTTTCTTATTGCTTATGCTTGCCTTAATAAGGGATCTCATTTTATGTTTGAAAATATTTTAATTAATAAAAGACGTATAGGTTTCATCAATACGTTGAAAAAAATGGGCGCAGATATTTCAATTGCTGATAAAAAGATTAAATATGGTGAGGTAGTTGGCAATATATACGTTAAATATAGTTCAATTTTAAAAAATATAAGTATCAGCTATTTAGATGTCAAAGATATGATAGATGAAGTTCCTATACTTTCTGTTGTTGCGTCTTTATCAAGCGGGACAATGGAAATTAAAGGAATATCTGAATTAAAATTAAAAGAAAGTAATAGAGTTTTGGCTATTGTAAAAAATCTTAAATCCATGGGCTGTGATGCTAGAGAGGCTAATGATGGAATTACGATAAGGGGCTGTAATAAATTGTATAATACAAATATAAACACTTTTTCAGACCATCGTATTGCAATGGCATTCCATATTGCGAGTTTATTTTCTAAAGGAGTTTCAAGCTTAGATGATTATACTTGTATAGAGGTTTCTTTTCCAGATTTTTTCAATAAGTTGTCAGAGATGAGATGTTGAAAAAATTTGCACTAATTGGGAAAGATATACAAAAAAGTTTCAGCCCTGCGATACATTCATACTGTTTTAAAATTCTATCTATTAAGGCTAAGTACGATATTATAGATATACAGTCACCCCACCAAATGGTAGATGTAATTAAACTTTTAAAAGATAAAGAGTTAGATGGAGTTAATATAACGGCTCCGTACAAGCGAGCTTTTTTAAAATACATTGATCAGATTAATCCGCGTGCAGAAAGTATTGGAGCTGTTAATTGTATTCATAGTAATCAGGAGAAGCTTATTGGAAATAATACTGACTGGTTTGGATTTGCTAAATCCGTTGAAAATTTCAAAGAATATCAAAGTATTATTATTTTAGGGGCAGGGGGAGCTGTACTTCCTATTCTTTATTATTTTAAAAGTCGACAAAATTGCCCTATTCACATTATTGCTAGAGACAGTAATAAAATTCGTAATTTAAGTGGTGAAAATGTCTTTGTTCATAGCATTAGGGATATCAATTTGAACTTAAATCAATGTCTAATTATTAATGCTATTCCAAATGCAGCTAAAATTGAATGGAATAATATTATTCCCAAATTGACTTCTACGCCATTATGCGCAATGGATTTAAATTATCATTTAAAAGTTACAAATTTCTTAAATTATTACAGTTTTAAAATACAAATTAAAAATGGTTTAGATATGCTTATTTATCAGGCACTAATGTCTATAGATATTTGGTTTAATTGCAATTTAACTGCTTCTATTAATATTGAGGATTTAAAGAAAAATATAAATGAACAATACTATGACAAATAAAGGTCTAGTTAGATTAAGTCTGATTGATTTCGTCTTCAATCAAGATGAATTTCTCTATTTTTCTTATTATAAATACAAACGACACAGTAAAAATCAAATTTTGATTAATTTAAGGTCTTATAATACGCAAGCCCAAAAAGAGATTGTAGGTGATGAATAAAATTAGATTTTTAACTGCTGGAGAATCTCATGGTAAAGTTCTAACAGGTATCATTGAAGGTATTCCTGCTGGATTATCAATTGATTCAAGTTATATTAATGAGCAGCTTTTGCGTCGCCAAAAAGGACATGGAAGAGGAGGACGCATGAACATTGAAAATGACCAGGTTAAAATCTTATCTGGAGTTAGAAATGGAAAAACAATGGGCTCTCCTATAAGTCTTATGATTGAAAATTTAGATTGGAAAAATTGGAAAGATATTATGTCAGTTGAAGTTTCCAATAAATCTAAAAAAGTAACCTTGCCAAGGCCTGGTCATGCAGACTTGGCTGGGGTTAACAAATATGATTTTGATGATATTCGAGATGTTATTGAGAGATCTTCAGCTAGAGAAACCACTATGAGGGTTGCTCTGAGTTGTATATGTAGAAAGTTGCTTGAAGATTTAGGCATTTCTTTATGTAGTCATGTGACTGCTATAAAAAACATCTGCAGTTCATTTAAATTTGATGGGGTTAAAAATCTTAAAAATTTAAATAGCAAAGCTGATTATTCTCCTATACGTTGCTTAGATCAAAACGTTGAACAAAATATGATAAATGCAATAGATACAGCAAAGATGAATGGAGATTCGGTAGGAGGTCAGTTTGAGATAATCGTAATGGGGCTACCGTATGGGCTTGGAAGTTATGTGCACTGGGATCGAAAGCTCCATGCCCAAATATCAAGTATGCTAATGTCAATCAATGCGATGAAATCTATTGAGTTTGGGAATATTGATATAATCCAAAATAAAACTGGAAGCAATGTTCATGATCAAATGTATAATGAAGGCGGAAAGGTGAAAAGATATACTAATAATTCTGGTGGGTTAGAGGGTGGAATGACTAATTCCCAGCCGCTTACATTGAGAATGACAATGAAGCCCCTATCTTCACTTGCTAAGCCTCTTGAGTCAGTAGATATTGAATCAAAAGAACAAAAAAAGGCGCATAAGGAGAGGTCTGATAGCTGTGCTGTCCCTGCTGCCTCTATTATTGCAGAAAATACTATATCGTTTGTGTTGGTAGATGCTATTTTAGATAAGTTCGGAGGAGACAGCATGAAGCAATTAAAAGGTCATTATAAATTAACTGCTAAATTTTAATTGAATTTAAATCAGCATATTGTACTCATAGGCATGCCAGGCGTTGGGAAAACAGAAATAGGAAAATCATTATCTAAGATAATGGGTGTTCAGTACATAGATATAGATTACAATATAGAGATTAAAGAATCTCAAGCGATTAATGAAATTATTAATAAAAGAGGTGAAGAAGTCTTTAGAGCTATAGAAAAAAAAGAGTTTGATTTGGCTATCTGTGGGAATGAATCTTCCGTTATTTCTACTGGAGCAGGAGTAATACTTGATGCAGAAAATAGGCTTATAATTAAGAATAGAACAATGGGGATTCATATAAAAAGTAGCATAAAAGAAATTGCTAATAGAATTGATGTTTTTAACCGTCCTTTATTGTATAATACAAATAAAAAAAAGATGCTTTTGGATTTATGGAATGAACGTAATTATTTTTATCAAGAATCATGCAAGTTAGAGGTTGATATAAGTAGTTTATCTCTTAAAGAATCCATTGAAAAGGTATATTCTAAGATTTTATGATTAATCAAAATCAATCTAGAGTTCTTATAGATTATAATATTGATGATGATATTATAGGTTTTATCAAAAAAATTGATTACAGCCAAGTTGTAATTTTTACTCAGAAATCAATTTATCAATTACAATCTGATTTTATTAATAGATTAAAAAATCAATTTAATGCGATTGTTTTAATTATTAAAGAATCAGATATATCAAAAGATATATTAAGTGCAACAAATTCTATTACTAAAATGGTTGAAGCAAACGTCGATAAAGATTCACTTCTAATTGCATATGGTGGAGGGAGTGTGAGCGATCATGTGGGCTTCATTGCGTCTATTTTTAAGCGTGGAGTTAAGTATATTAATATCCCCACGACACTAATTGGAATGATTGATGCATCTATTGGAGGGAAAACAGCTCTTAATATTGGTAATATAAAAAACCAAATTGGAACATTCTATCAGCCTGTAAAAACATTTATAGATTTAGAACAGATTAATAGTATGCCTAATACAATTATTAAGGATGGTTTTGGCGAGATGTTTAAGTATGCAATTCTTTCAGGGCAGGAAATGTTTTATGAATTTCATAGCTATATTAAAAGAAAAGATAAAAGCAAACTGCATGATTTGATTCAAAAATGTTGTGATATAAAATTAAATATAGTAGAGGCAGATGAAAAAGATAAAAATATTAGAAAAACACTAAATTTAGGGCATACGTTTGGACATGCAATTGAATCAGATTCAAAAAGGCAAGTATCTCATGGAATAGCTGTTATTAATGGTATATGTATGGAAGCTTTTTTATCATTTAAAATGAATTGTTTAAGTAAAAAAGAGTTTGAGTTAATTTATTTATTATCTAGAGAATTAACGGATTATAGTTATTATGTCGACGATATAGAAAAATATGTTAATTGGATGCGTAGTGATAAAAAAAATAAAAATAATAAAATTGCTGTTATAATGATTAAAAAATTAGGAGAGGTTGAGTTGCAATATTTTTATTACGATGAAATCTGTTCGATTATTAAAGATTACAATGAATATTTTAGTAATTAATGGCCCCAATCTCAATTTGTTGGGTGAAAGAGAGTCTGATATATATGGATATGAGACATTAGATGAGTTAATGTATTGGCTTTCAAATCATGATGAATGTAAAGATGTTAATTTTGAGTTTTATCAATCTAATCACGAGGGTAAAATAATAGATAAAATTCATGAAAAACGAAAATGGTTTAATGCAATAATCATTAACCCAGGGGCACTTACTCATTATTCTTATGCTATCCGAGATTGTTTATTAGCCGTAGGAGTTACTTCAATAGAGGTACATTTAAGTGATATAGCAAAAAGAGAAGCCTTTCGTAAAAAGTCAGTAATATCAGATGTTTGTTTTAGAAGTCTAAATGGAAGAGGAAAAATAAGTTATTTGGATGCTGTAAAGATAATCAAAAATAGATAAGATGGTTGAGGTTAGACGTGAAATACTAATCAAATCAGATATAGAAAAAATTTGGAATTTTATCAATGATGTTTCTTTATCTTTAGGTTTTAGCAAGTTTCATAGAAAAATAGAATTAAAAAAATCTTACAAAATCGGAGATAGTCAAGAAATAATAATTATTCACAATTTTGGTTTTGGAAAAGTTCCTATGAAATTAAAAATAGTTAATTGCGAGCCATATAAGTGCTTAATATTCAGAGAATCGGGTGATTTAAATTCAAAAAAAGTATTTAATCATGAATCATGTTTTTTAATCATAAAGAATAAAGAATACTATAAATTAATTTATAAAGTTAATGGAAGCTTTAATAATAAGCTTATGGATAAGACGTTTACTCCTTTATTAAAAGCTGTAATGATTGATGAATTAAAAAAAATTAAATTAGCGGTTGAATCTTCTGACGATAATTGGATGACATTAGAAGCTAAACAGTATAATCCGGTATAAACTTCTTTTATGAAAATGATAGGCTGTTTAATTTTCTAACTAGAAAAAATGAAAACAAGTATAAATAAGAAAAACACATTCACACGCGAACTAAATGTTATAGTCCCGTGGTCATCTTTAGAATCAGACTTTAAAAAAGAATTTAACGCGCAGAAAAAAAAATATAAAATTCCCGGCTTTAGGCCAGGCAAAGCTCCCAATAGTATAGTCAAAAAAAATATTGGGCCTGCAATCGAAGCTAATTTTGCAGAGATATCTTTAAATAAATTTTATCAAGAGGCCCTTAGAGATTTGGAGATTGTTCCAATTAATCAAGCACAAGTTAAAAAAATAGATTTTAAAGAGAACTCTGATCTAACTTTTAGCGTAGTTTTTGAGGTTAGTCCAGAATTTAATCTTCCCACTAATTATCAGAAAAAAATTAAAATTAAAATTGATCAATTTGAAGTATCTAATGATGATGTTAAACAATCACTTGATGAGCTTAGAGTAAATCAATCAAAATTAGAAAGTGTTGATGCTGCTGAAATGGGGCACTATTTATATGCTGACTTTCAAGAATTAGATGATTCAGGAATAGCAATAATAGGTAGTCGTATTGAAAATCAGTACATCAAGCTTGGAGATGGAAACTTTAATAAAGTCTTATCAAAACCATTTATCAATAAAAAAGTATCTGATAAAGTGGTTGTTGATTTACCTTATGGTGATAAAAAAATATCTAAATTTGAGGTTTCAATTAAAAAAATAGAAAAACAAATTTTGCCAGAACTAAATGACGATTTTGCTAAATCGGTATCTAAGGATTTAAAAAATTTAAATGATTTAAAGTCAAGATTAAAAGATAATATCCAAAGCAATCTTAATAGTGACTATGAGAAAAGGTTGCAAAATATGATTATGGACCATTTTATTAATGCTACTAAAATAGAAGTTCCTATTTCTATGCAGGCTAACTTTCTAGAAAACATGGTTGAAGAAGAGAAGAAAAAGAATTCTGAAAAAGATATAAATGAAAAAGAATTTAAAGATAAAATGAAGCCATATGCTGAAAAAAATATAAAATGGTTATTTATTCGAAGTAAACTGATTGAGGCTGAAGGCATCAAGCTGGAAGAGAGTGATACTGATAAATTTATATCAAATACGATAAAAAATAATAAAGAGCAAGCTGATGAAATAAAAAAATATTATGATAATGATGAAAACAAGAACAACCTTCAATCAAACTTAATAACAGATAAACTTTTTAAGCTATTAGTTGGGTATTCTAACATAACAATAAATAAGAAGTCAACAGATGAATTGAGGGAAAAGAAAAATGAAAAATAATAAAATGGCATCACTTATCCCAATGGTTGTTGAGCAAACAGGGAATGGTGAAAGAGCTTTTGATATCTATTCAAGATTATTGAAAGAAAGGATTATATTTTTAGGCACTCCAATTGATGATAATATTTCTAGCCTAGTAATTGCTCAATTGTTGTTTTTAGAGGCCGAAGATTCAAAAAAAGATATTTATATGTATATTAATAGTCCGGGTGGATCTGTTACGGCAGGCTTAGGTATTTTTGATACAATGAATTATATAAGCCCTGACATTTCTACTATTTGTATGGGGCAGGCAGCAAGTATGGGGGCTATACTTTTAGCTGCAGGTAAAAAGGGTAAAAGGTCAGCTTTGGTTAATTCTAGAATAATGATTCATCAGCCTTTAGGTGGAGTCCAAGGCCAGGCCACAGATATTGAAATTCATACTAAGGAAATCCTTTTCTTAAAAGAAAGGATTAATCAAATATTAAGCGATAGAACAGGTAAAACTCCAAAGGTGATTGAAAATGATACAAATAGAGATAATTTTATGTCTGCAAAAGATGCTCTAAAGTATGGCCTGATTGATAATATTGTAGAAAAAAATAAATGAAAAAAAATCAAGATAAACAGTTGATTTGTTCTTTTTGCAATGCTAATGAATGCGATGTAAGGCTTTTAGTTGAAGGCGAAGGTGCCTACATATGTGAATCTTGTATTCAAAAAGCAAGTCAAATCATAAGTGATAGCAATAAAGAATCAAATTTAAAAGTTGATTTTTTAAATCAGAAGCCAAAAGATTTAAGTAAGAAGTTAGACGAATATGTTATTGATCAAAATGAGGTGAAAAAATCAGTTGCTGTTGCTGTTTACAATCATTATAAAAGAATTAATTCATATTTGAGTTCTTCTGATGATGTTAATATTGAGAAAAGTAATATTCTTTTAATAGGTCCTACCGGAACAGGAAAAACATTGATTGCAAGATCTTTAGCAAAAATATTAAATGTTCCATTTGCAATTGCAGATGCTACAACCTTAACAGAGGCAGGCTATGTTGGAGAAGATGTTGAAAATATTCTTGTAAGATTATATCAAGCAGCAGATAATAATTTAGATAAAGCTCAAAAAGGTATTATATATATTGATGAAATTGATAAAATTTCTAAAAAGAGTGAAAATCGTTCGATTACTCGTGATGTTTCAGGAGAAGGTGTGCAGCAGGCGTTATTAAAAATTCTTGAAGGAACAAAAGCTCATATCCCTCCTAAAGGAGGTCGTAAGCACCCAGAGCAACCATTGGTATCCATAGACACATCAAATATATTATTTATATGCGGAGGTGCATTTCAAGGTATTAATGAAATTATAGAGAGAAGATTGAAAGGTGGAGGCATTGGATTTGAGCGTAGCTCTAAATCGATAGATAGTAACAAAATTACTGGAATGGTTGAGCCAGAAGATTTAGTAAAATATGGTTTTATTCCTGAGCTAGTTGGTAGGCTGCCGATTTTTAGTACTTTAAATTTATTATCAGCTCAGACTTTAAAAAGAATTCTTATAGAGCCTAAAAATTCAATTATAAATCAATATAAAAAGCTTTTTGAAATGGAAGGTATTGATTTGAGTTTTAGTGATGGAGCTATTAATGCAATTGTTGAAATTGCAATTCAAAGGAAAACTGGAGCAAGAGCGCTAAGATCAATTATTGAAAAATCAATAAAAGATATAATGTATGAAATTCCTTCTATGAAAAATATATCGCAGTGCCTTATAACAGAGGAAGTTATACTTCATAATAGCCGCCCCAAAATAATCAAACTTCAAAAGAAAACAGCATAATTATATGTGTAACAGCATGTAATTAAATAGATATTTACTCTTAATATTTTATAGATTAGATTAGCTAGTACTATATTAAGCGAAATACAGCATTTTAATTAGAGGGGGAATGTATTATGGTACGCTCAAAATTTTTCAAAAATTCTATTTTATTTGTCATTTTAACGTTATTTAGTTTTTCATTTTCTCAAGATTGTGTAGAAGATGACCCGAATGGTGAGTTAGCAGTTTTTGGTGTTACATGCGATCAGGCTGTAAATGCTTTTGGTCTTGGTTGCGATGGAAGTTTTGGTGCTATTCCGCTTCTATCGGATGTATGCCCTTTTACTTGCGGTGCTCCTGAATGTATTTGCGATGACCCGAATGGTGAGTTAGCAGTTTTTGGTGTTACATGCGATCAGGCTATAAATGCTTTTGGTCTTGGTTGCGATGGAAGTTTTGGTGCTATTCCGCTTCTATCGGATGTATGCCCGGTTTCTTGCGGTGGATGCGGAGATGAAGATTTAGGATGCTCTCTTGCTGAGAACTCTGTTTATTTAGCGGAAGACGGAACTGTTTTTTATAACTCTTCTAGTGATCTTGGTGGTATTCAATTTCAGGTAAGTGGTCCAGAGATACAAAATGGAATAGGTAATCCTATTTCAGGCGGTGATGGTGATGTATTTGATTTTTCAGTTAACCCTGTAAACGGAAAAGTGGTAGGTTATTCTGGTGCAGGTGCTAGCATTCCTGCTGGATGCGGTACATTAACAAAGCTAGATTTTGGAGATGATGGATATCCCTTAGATTATCGGATCAATAGATTAAGAGAAGTGAGTGTTTCTGATCCTGACGGGATCACCTTAAGCTATACCAATCATGTAGATGGATGCGCTTTACCTGATAACACTTTATTTTTAGATGGTAGTGGTCGTTTAGTATATAATAGTACTGCTAATATAAGTGCATTACAATTTGATATAGGTGGTGCAGATCTTTTATCAAATGTTCCGGTTGAAGGCGCAGGTGGAGTTGCGGTTGAAGCTGGATTTGCAATTTTAGGTAATCCTGCAGTTAATAGAGTTGCAATTTATAGTGGTAGTGGTGCCGTTATTCCTACTGGATGTGGTACACTTGCAACATTTGATATTGAATTAGATGATGAATATGCTCAGTTGTTTGATCTTCTGGTTACTGATGGTCAAGGATTTGATATGGGCCATATTCCATATTTTGATGCATGTAGTATGCAAGATAGTGATGGTGAGTTATTGTCTGCTTTTTATATGACTTCTCAAGGTCAGATTTTATACAGTTCTCCAGAGCCGTTTTCTGGAACAAGTTTTAATGTAGTAGGAGCTACTCAAGGTATAGCGGGCACGTGGCCAGCAGCTGCAGCGAGCTCTAATTCAAGCCTTCCTCCGACAGCTGTTGAAATAGGAGATAGTGGAGTAGGTGTAGATTTAAGTTTTTCAATAACAGGTAATAATAGTACAGGTAAGATACTTACTTACAGTAGTACAGGCGCTGTTATTCCTGCTGGGTGCAATCTATTCTTCGAAGTGGATTTAGTTGACACTAATCCATCAGGAGATTCAGTAGAGATAGGCACAGATTACTTTTTATTAGAAGATTTATATATCTCTGATAGTGTTGGAGCAGAGATGGATGAATTTATTTACTTTGACAATCCGTGCGATTCAGTAGTTGAATGTGATAATAGCACCAATTGTTTAGAAGGTTTTGATTGCGCGGGCGTATGTGGTGGATTAGCGGTCGCGGATGAATGCGGTGTATGTAATGGTTCAGGCATAGCAGATGGTGCGTGTGATTGTGATGGTA
>PAHI01000004.1 GCA_002705575.1 Fidelibacterota bacterium
ATTTTCTTTGTTTGAAAAAGCTTGAAAAATTAGTTCTGCAATCCTTTTTGAAGCACCCATAAAGTTTGTGGGTCTTACAGCTTTATCTGATGAGATTAAAAGTAAATGTTCTGTTCGATATTTTTGAGCGACCTTGCATAAATTTAAAGTGGAAAAAACATTATTCTTAATTCCTTGGAATGGATTTTCCTCAACCAGAGGGACATGTTTATATGCAGCGGCGTGAAATATAATATTGATATCGAATTTTTCAAACAAATGGTCAAGAAAATTCTTATCTAATAAATTACCAAGTAACGAATACATCTTAATATTAGGATTTATATCAATTAAATCTTGTTGAATTTTATAGAGTGCGTATTCACTAATATCAATCATCAATAAATATGAAGGCGCAAGCCTTATGATTTGCCTGCAAATTTCACTTCCTATTGAACCTCCAGCTCCTGTTACGCAAATCACTTTTCCCTCTATTTCGGACTTTAGCAAATCTAGATTTGGAGTTATAGGATCCCTTCCTAAAATATTTTCTATAGATATTGGCTTTAAAGAACTTATTGAAGCTTTACCTGATGAAATTTCTTCAACTGAAGGAATCTGTAAAACAGGAATATTCAACTCAGCTAATGAGTTTAATAATAATTTCATTTTATGTTTATTTAAAGATGGAATTGCAATAAATAATTGCTCAAAATTCTTTACATAATTTGCAATATGTTTTGGATTTTTTATTTCGATACCATTAATAAATCTATTTTGTAAAATTTCAGAATCATCAAAAAAGTACACTACATTAAATCTTCTATCAAGTTTCAATGATGCCAAAAGTTGATTACCTGCTTCCCCAGCTCCATAAATAGCAACTTTTGTATATTTAAAGTCTATACTTTTAAAAAAGAAAACTAAATCTTTAAAAATTACTCTTGCAAAAGTTATAGATAAACTAATAAATATCCAAAGCCATAAATAAATAAGATTTTCTTTTAAAGAGAAGTTGAAAAGCTTACTCAATACACTTAATAAAAATAGAGAACCTAATGTTCTTAGAGATAATAATAATAATGATTTATCATCTAAATATCTTGTTATAGATTTGTATTGACCCGTAAAAAGATATATTAATATAGAAATTAATATCAAAGGAATATAAAAATTTAAATTAAATTGTTCCCCAGTTACTAATAATCCAATATTAAGAGATGCGCTGATGAGAAATATATCTACAAACAATAATATTATTCTCCTAACATAAATAGGACTTTTTGATAAGAATAAGTAAATAATTCTTTTAAGCATTATTCCTCAAGGAATGGAACAGCGTAAAATTTATTTAGAAAAAATCCAATCATCAATACAAATGTTATTACCATAGATACAATTGTTAGATTGTAAGTATAAGCTGATAAGGCTATCAAGAGGGAACAAGAACAATATATTGTTGCGACCTTGTTGTGGTTTATACCAGAAGCAGCCAACCTTTGATAAAGATGTTTTTTATGAGATGAAAATATATTTTGTTTATTTATAAATCTGGCTAATACGCAAAAAAAAGCATCACAATAAATAGGTAAAGTAACTGCTAGTGAAAAAAAAGCTATTTTATAATCACCTATCTTTATAATTTCCATAAAAAAAATTGCACCTAAAAAAGTACTTCCAACATCACCCATAAAAACTTTAGCAGGACTTTTATTTAACAATAAAAAAGCTAATAGTCCCCCTATTAATGGATATAAATTATTACTTTGATTCATAATTAATAAGTGTGTAAAAGCAATTATCATATTTGATGAAACTAAAGCATCAATCCCATCAATAAAATTTGTAAAGTTTATAATTCCTGTCCCTGCTATTAAAAGAATAATAATAAAAAATTTGTTATCGATTGGTAAATTAAGATTAAAATTGAGAATAAAAAAAACTGTAATGAATTGTATTAGATACCTTATCTTTGAACTTATTGTATAAAGATCATCTAAATAACTAATAATTATTAAAGGCAGTAAAAATAGTAAGGAATAAAACTTTGTAAATGGAATTGCAAGTAAAGAAATTAAAATAAATACTATTCCTCCACCCCTATAAACAGGTCTATGATGAGAACTTCTCTCATTTGGGATATCTAAAGTTAAAAAGGGAATAATTTTTATTAATAGAGCATAAGAAAAAATAATTGAGAAAAATAATATAATTAAATTTGAAATAAATAAATTCATAAAATATGACTTTAAATGTTTTTTATATTTATAAAATATTTAAACACCTTTTTTTTTATTTTCAAATATTATAAACATCAAAGATAAACTTATAAATGAAAAGGGATAAGTCAAAGGAACGGCTCCTAAAGCTGAAATGAAGCAAGCCATAAAAAAGAATATTGAGACCAACTCATTAAAAGAAAATTTATATCTTAATATGTTTGAATAATCTACAAATAACTTTATAGGCCTAAAAAGTCTTATATATTTTCTCAATAAAAGCATAAATATTAACCCTAAAATAACCCCATATTCTAATAAAGTACAAATAAAAAGAGAGTTAAGAGCAAACCTTTCAACTTTTAAATTTTGAATAAAATAAACATTATTTTGAAGAAACTCTGGCATTAAAGCTGACTTTGTTATCACTAGTTGACTAAAAGAACCTGAACCTGAACCAATTAATAATTCCAAAAAAGAAGTCTTAAAAAGAACAATATATGGCAATAATTTATAACCTAATGATTTATCAATTATTGCAATTAAACTTAAATCAAAATTAGCAAAGATATTTGAAAATCTTGTATATAAAAAAGTGTGTGTATATTGGCCAATGAAAAATATCCCTACAAGCATTATTGAAATTATTGAAAAAATTCTTAAAGATTTTTTGGATATACTTAAATTAGATATTAAAGAAATTAAAAATAAAGTTATAAATATTATAAGACTTATAAATAATGAAACAAAATATAATCCTGAAGAATGAAATAGCGAAACAATTATCCATACACTTGATATTATTGATAAAGCATTTAATCTAATATTATTTAAAATCCAAAACGATAATCCAATGATAAATAGTAAAAATGGAGCAAAAAGACCGTGTTCAGGAAATAGTCCAGATATTGTACCCACAACTTGTGTAGATCTATTGGGTACAAAGATGAGAGCCTTTATATTTACCAATGATGAATAAAGAGAGCCGTTAAATCTATAAACCAACTCCAGTAAGCAAAAAACAAGATTTGGAAGAGTTAAATAGATTAATGGCTGAATATATTTTTTTTTAAAATATAAGATGTTTTTGGAATGATTGTAAATTATTATTGGTACTAAAAGAGAAACAATAATAGTAAAAATTCCAACAAATCTTAGAATAAGCTCCAAGATATTAAACCTGAAATATTTTAAGAATCCTATAGAAAAAGATAATATCGTAATTGGTAATGCATAATTTATTAACCTTCTTACTTTTAGAAATTTAAGATAAAATAACGGTAATATTAGAATTTGAAAACCTATATATGAGGAGCCTACATTAATAACTGAAGGAAATTGGGAAAGAAATACATAAAGAAAAAAGTAAAAAGATATCATAGGATTATCTAATCTATAAATTTCTTCAAAATATTAATAACTAAAGCTAATGCATAAAAAATAGATTTTAAATTTATAGGGAAAATTCTTGATATTAGGATTTTGTTTATCGATTTACGCATTAATTTTAAATTACTGGATAAGTGATCAACATTTTTAATCCTTTCAGACTTACTCGATATTTTAACCAATTCTTGATTAACGAACAAAAATTTACTTTGATTTTTGAGTTTTATATAAAGATCTAAATCCTCTCCGTATCTAATATCCTCATTATAGGAACCAACTTTTTCTAATAAAATTCTTCTGCAAGTAAATGCTGGAGTAACATATAAAGACTTAAATAAATAAATAAAACCATAATGATATTTATATTTATGAGTATTAATAATATTTTTTTTTAATTTAGTTGTTGTGAAATCATGAAACAAAACTTCAGGTTTAAAATTAGTTAGATAATAATTAATAATATCGTATCTTTCTTTACATACGAAGTCATCTGGATCATGAAAAGAGATATATTCAGCATTAGAAATTTTTATACCGTTATTTCTAGAAGCGCTGGGTCCAAAATTTGATTTATTCCTGAACAGAATAATATTTTTAAATTCGTTCAACTTAGAATTTAATAAATTATAAAAATCTAAGTCAGAGTAATCATCAACGATAATAATTTTTGAATATTTTTTAATATTTTGACTTACAAAACTATAAAGGCTATTTAAGTATCTGTATGAGTTGTATGTAGTTATTATTAGATCATGAGAAAGCATAAAGATATAAAACAGGTATTTTAAAAAATATAATTAAGTATTTACTTCCAAGGTGGTTTTTTATCATTGCAAAGAGAATCTAAAATTAACTTATCTCTTTTTGTATCCATGCAATGCCAAAAACCATTATGTTGATAAGCTGCTAGTTTATTTTCAGAAGAAAGATTAATTAATGGCTCTTTTTCTAATACCGTATTATCATTTTCTAAATAATCAAATATTTCAGGTTCAAATACGAAAAACCCTCCATTAATCCATCCTTTTTGAGTTTGAGGCTTTTCTGAAAAACTAATTACGTTTTTATCTTTAATTTGTAACTCTCCGAATCTAGCCACTGGTCTTACAGCGGTTACAGTTGCAACTTTTGAATTATTTTTATGAAATTCAATCAATTTTTTAATGTTAATATCAGAAACCCCATCACCATATGTCAACATAAATGTCTCATTCCCAATATATCTTTTAAGTCTGAGAATTCTTCCTCCAGTCATAGATGATTTTCCAGTATTAACTAATTTAATATTCCAATCAATTTCAGTTGTCTTTAAAAAATTTTTTGTGCCATCTTTAAGATTGATTTCCAAGTCTGAATTAAGATTCTTAAAGTTTAAAAAATATTCTTTTATAACTTCTGATTTATAACCCAAAGCAATAATAAAATCATTAAACCCATGCTTCGAATAGATAGTCATTATATGGTTAATTATAGGTTCATTTCCAATCCTTATCATTGGCTTAGGAATTACATCGGTATATTCTGATATCCTTGTACCAAAACCTCCTGCTAGAATTACAACCTTCATAAACTTTCCCAATTAAATTTTATTTTTGATAATTCTGACTTCTTTGATTCTCTAGGATCATGAATAATATTTGAAAGATTTACAACTAAATTTGAGTATAAGCCAATTCCTTTGAAGCCGAACCAAATATTTGGCGGGACTGTTAATCTTTTATAGTTATTTTCACCTATTTTGAAAACTTGAAAAGAAGAACTTTGTTCATTATAAAAAACAAATCCAACTTCGCCAACAGGTACAACTAAATTCATAGTCATTTCAGTATGCATCTTCCATCCTTTGATTTTCCCATTTTTTATGAATGAAAAATATGCCTCTCCGAAACCATAAAAAGAATTATCATTCGCTTTGATAAAGTGCTTAACATCACCTCCATCAACAGGAATAACTTTAAGATCACCCTCCGTAATAAAATTTTCCATCAATCACATAAAAAATCGGTGTTTTCACTTAATTTAGAGAATAACTTTATTTGATCTAAACTTATTTCTCTAGTCTTACATGGATTTGATCTAAAAAACTCATACCAAGATGCAGTCAATTCTAGTGTCTGATTAAAGTTTAATGTTGGTAGCCATCCAAGTTTATATTGAGCTTTATCGCAGTTTAATTTTAGGAGTTTAGATTCTGAATTAAAATTTAAAAATTCATTGTCAAAATTATAATTTAAATTTGGCAAATACTTTGAAAGACATTTAACTAATTCCAGAACAGATTTGTTTTGCTCAGAAGAAGGACCGAAATTATATGTGCCTCCATTTATAGAATCTTTCATTGTAAGTTCTGAAGCAACTAATAAATAACCTGATAATGGTTCTAATACATGTTGCCAAGGCCTTGTTGAATTTGGATTTCTAAGTAAAACAGGTTTATTTTGTAACCAAGACCTAATACAGTCAGGAACAATTCTATTGAGAGCCCAATCTCCACCTCCAATAACATTTCCTGCTCTTACAGAACAAATTTTAATATCGGAAGATCCTTTAAAATATGACCTATAGTATGAAGAAATTGATAATTCTGCACAAGCTTTGGATGAGCTATATGGATCAGAACCTCCTAACTTATCTGTTTCTCTGTAACCCCAGGCCCATTCCTGATTATCATAAACTTTATCGCTGGTAATAAAAATTGCTATACATTTTTTTAAACTAACCCTTATTGACTCTAGGATGTTTAATGTACCTATGGTGTTAGTTTTATAAGTCTCTAATGGATTAGAAAGGGAAATATTAACTAATGGTTGTGCTGCTAAGTGAAAAATAAAATCTGGTTTTATTTCTTTTATTGTGGAATTCAATTTTTCAAAGTCCCTTATATCAAGTCTAATATCTTTAATCAAGCCACTAATCATTGATGATTCAAAATTAGATGGATTAGTTGGAACGTCTAATGATATTCCATATAATTTTGCACCTAACTCATGGAGCCATAATGATAACCATGATCCCTTAAATCCTGTATGTCCTGTAATTAGAACTTTTTTATTACTAAAAATATTATTTTTATTCAAAAATTTATCTAAAATTTATACAAATATAACACATAACAAAATTAAGCTATTTAAGATATTTTTTTTATTTCTAGGCTAATTATTTATAATATTTAGTGTTAATTAATATATTCGATAAACCTAATATTAAATTTAAAAACAAGAGATAAAAAAATGCCTAATGATAAAAATTCTCATTCTTTAAATAAAAACAAAGCTCTTTTTCTAGATAGGGATGGCGTTATTAATTATGATTACGGATATGTTTATAAGAAAGAAAATTTTATTTTTAGATCGGAGATTTTCGATATTTGCAAAAAAGCTCTTTTTTATAAATTTAAAATAATTATTATCACTAACCAATCTGGAATTGGACAAAATTTGTATACAAAAAAAGATTTTGATTTACTTAATAAATTTATGATTGAAAAATTTACAGCAAAAAAAATTCAAATATCAGATGTATATTACTGTCCTTATCATCCTATCAAAGGTAAAGGAAAATATTTAAAAGATTCTTATAATAGAAAGCCTAATCCTGGAATGTTAATTCAAGCATCTAGAGAACATTTAATTAATCTAAATGAATCTATAATGATAGGGGATAAAGAAACTGATTATAAAGCAGCAATTAGTGCAAAATTAAAATACTATATCGATGCAAATCAAAAAGATTGGGATCAAAAATTTTTTAAATTAATATACGACTTAAGAAAAAATAAATGCGATAATGAGCACAATAACTAAAAGTTATTTATGAAAATACTTTGTTTATCAAGAGCTCCGTTAGATTTTAGAGGAGGTATACCAGCATATTGTTTAAATCTTTATCTAAATAAGGATTTTGATGTTACAAATTATAGTTATGATTTAAGTAAAAAATTAAAAAAGGTGAATGTACGTAATATCAAAAATATCAAAGAAATAGTTTATCCTTCACAATTAGTTTTAGGTACCATTGCTATATCATTACAATACTTTATCTCTATTCTAAAAAACTCTTATAAATATGAATTTATTCATGTACAACATCCTGATCCATTTTCAGGGATAAGTGTAATATTTGCAAAAATTTTAAATCCAAAGATAAAAATAATAGTAACTTGGCATGCTGACATTTATTCAAGCTATTTTTTTATTGCTCCACTTTTGTTAATAATTGATATTTCTTTGTTCTCTTTATCTTCCAAGATAATATTTTTTACTTCCTCGCACTTAAAAAGTTCATTACTGAATTACTTTTCTTTCTTTAGAAAAAAAACAAGGATAATACCTTGCTGTTTGAACATTAAATCAAATAAGAAAATCTTTAATAAAAAAGATATTTTATTGAATAAAAAAAATATAACGATACTAAGTATAGGAAGATTAGTAAAATACAAAGGATATGAATATGCCATTAAAGCATTATCAAAATTAGAAAATAAAATTATTTATAAAATTGTAGGAAGTGGTCCTGAAGAAAAAAAACTCAGAGAGTTAATAAATAAATTAAAACTAGATGAAAGAGTCTTCTTAATGGGTTCTATAGATGAAGTTAATAAAAGTAAATTACTTCTGGAAGCAGATATATTTTTATTCCCTTCTATTTCACAGTCAGAAGCATACGGACTTGTTCAGTTGGAAGCAATGGCAAATAATTTGCCTATAGTTAATACCAACTTAAATAACGGAGTAAATTATCTTGTGCCTGATAATGTAGGATTAACTTGCAAAATCAAAAACCCTTCCGAAATTAGTCTTGCTATTACAAAACTTTTAGAAAATAATAATTTTTATATAAAAAAAAGTAATGATAGTTTCAAAAACTTTTCAAGATTTAAATATAAAAAAATGATAGATAATTTTAAATTTATGATTTCAGAGATTTAAATATATAGCCAAATATTTTTTAGTAAAAAAAGGGCAACTATTTAATAAAGATTTGACCTATCTATGATTAAATCTCCTAAAGCAAAACTTGAGGTAAATGCTGGAGAAATTGCATTAATTATATGTGTTGAATTTCTAGAATTTATATAAATAAAATCATCTTCAATTTTGTTTTCTATTAAGTTAAAAAGTTGAGGGCGAATCCCAATTTTTTGACTAATTTCAATATCAGAATTTAATAACCCAGGAACGAGTTTTCTTGCTTCATTTAATAAGAAAGGTTGAAAAGATAAGAAAGCTTGATTATGCACATATTCCCTAAACCGTAATTTATTTTGAAGATATTGATTGATTAATAGCGTTATATTTTTAAAAGAATTTGATATCTCAATAGAATCAAAAATATTATAATTTTCCCTTCCAAAAGCTAATGTTGCTGTTGGCCCTATAGAGACTTTGGTATTGTTTGAATTTGGAGAAAAATGGACACCTAAAAAGGGTAAATTCAAATCAGGCACAGGGTACAAGTTTGTTTCTATTTTAATCTTTGAATTCTTTTTTATATCCCAATAATTACCTTTAAAAGGTATCAATAAATATTCTTTCCCTAAATTAAATTTGTGCGCTATTTTATCAGCCCATAAACCTGCAGAATTAAATAGATAGTCGTAACTTATTTTGGAACCATCTGTCAATGTAATCAAGTTTTCAGAAACATCAATATCCCAACTCTTCTCATAAGTAAATATCTTAAGTCCTTTACTTACAAGTTCATTTCGTAAGGTTTCTATTATTTCTTTAGGATTAACAACTGATGTATTCGGACTCCATAAAGCTCTATTTGTAATAGATTGAGAAAAGGGTACTAGTTCTTTTAATTTATTATTATCTATAAATTCAACAAAGGCTCCATTCTCCTTACCTCTTTCATAAAGCAAATCTAATTGACCATCTAAATCTGGACTTGTTGGGACTATAACCTTTCCGCAATTGTTAATTTTTAATTTATGGTTCTCCATCCATTCTTTTAATCTGATTCCACCCTTAACACAAACCTTTGCCTTTAATGTATTCGGCTTATAATACAAGCCTGCATGAATAACTCCACTATTTCTTCCTGAACTATGCAGACCAATTTTTTTTTCTTTTTCGATTAATGCGATATTGTTTGAAATATTTCTTTCCATTAATTGATAAGCAATTGAAAGTCCCACCATTCCCCCTCCAATTATTACAACTTCTCTTTTAGACTTCATAAAACTAGCTTATAGACTAATAGTAATAATTAATTATTATATTATCTCAATTAAATTAATAATGTTTTATTAAAGAAATTTTATTCAATGTTTAATTTATAGAGCCAAAATTATATTTTTTCATACAAATTAAAATCATATATAACTAACTAAAAATATAATTTACCAATTTTAAAAAACATAATTTTTCTTATTTAACTTAAAAATAAAACTTTAATTTCATATATTTGGATATAAAATGGATGCACTTATCATAAGTTATGATAAATTTACTAAAAAGTTTTTTATATGGGCTTTAGTGTAAATAAAAAAGATAAGTTATTTATAGATGATTATTGGTCAAGATATCAAAAGCATTTTTTTGAGTCTAGAGACGACGAATCTATTCTTAAATTAAGAGATTCGATAAAAGAAACTAATTCGATAGGAGGGAAACTTATATTTTTTGGAAATGGTGCAAGTGCATCTTTATCCAGTCATGCTGCTACTGATTTTACTAAGCAAGCAAAAATTAAAGCAATCGCATTTAATGACCATAATATAATAACTGCTTTATCTAACGATTATGGTTATGAAAATTGGGTATCTAAAGCTATTGAATACTATGCGGATAAAAATGATATGGTAATTTTTATAAGTGTAAGTGGTGAATCTATAAATCTTGTAAATGGCTTAAATTATGCATTAAAAAATAACTTAAAAATAGCAAGTATTACTGGATCAAAGAAAAATAATACTCTTATGAAAAAATCAGATTACGCATTATGGGTAAATAGCAAAGCTTACAATATCGTAGAATCTATTCATACCATTTGGGTCACATTGATTATTGATTTATTCGTTGGCCACCCAGAATATAGTGTTCAAGATTAAGATAAGAAAATTGGCCTAAATTTAATTATCAATAAAAAGTATTTATTCTGCTAAAAAATCTAAGAAATTTTTCTTGAAGTTTCTTCCTTATTAGAATAAATAAATTCTCTTTCAAGTTTCTTCTCTATTAAATTTAAAATCTGAAAATCACAATGTGTCTTATCAACATTTAAATGTGAATATGATCCAAAGTGATTAAAGTTTGTCAATCCAAAGCTTAAACAGGGTATGCCCTATTAAAAGCTTGCTCTAAAGTTGTAGACGACAAAGAAATCAAACAATAAAATAGTTAGATCTTTGAGAAAGTCTTTTTTTATCAGATATTGTTATAAAATTTTCAAAATGAAATCATCTTTGAGAAATAGCTCGCTTGCTCAGGAGTTCTAACTTCTATGAAATTTAACTGATTATCTATAGGCATAAGATGAACTCTATCACCTACTAATGTATTTTTCCTAATAACTTCAGAGTGTGATACACATCCCAAGCCATGAGATCCCAATAGTAAAGAATTTTTATATTTTCTGGGTACATCTCCTTCATCCAATCTAATTAAATTCTTGTTTGAATTATTCTGCCAAGCCCATGTAAATTCTACTTTTGCAGGTAATACAGTATCAGCACCAGTTTTAGCAAAGCAATCAATTAATTTGTCCAATAAATTTGGAGGTCTATAAGGAAATGTTATTTCAGAATGGACTACAACGTCAGGATGATATTCTAAATTATCCTCCAAATATTTAAGATGCCATGCCTGTACATCCTCAATAGTTACTTCTGGTCTTGATAAACTATCGTCCCTTATCTTGGCTATTGAAAAACCTAGTTCCCTAGCTTCTGAGGCAGTATAGTCTGAATCTGTAGCAACAAAAAATTTACTAATATATTTATTTGAAAAAATTGATGAGGCAGCATACTCCAACTGGGAAACTCCTTTAAACTTAATAGGATCACCTTTAATAGGTATAACTAAACATATTTCGTATTCTTTAGGGTTTATTAGACCAGGTTTATGTTCATTATCTAATCCTTCAATTATTCTTGTTACACCAGCTAATCTTTCGGGATTCCCTGATTGGTGTATTCCATGATAATGGTAAACGGCTGCCCTTGGAGTGTACTTTATTTTATACCCTTTTGATAAAACTTTTTTAGCCCAAAGCCTATCCTCTATATTATTTATATCGTTATCAAAGTTAAATTTATTCCAAATTTCTTTTTTTATAATTGAATTTGCATTATGAAAGAAACTATCCTTACTTTGAACTCTTGGATCATCACCAAAGACAATTAATAAATCCCTTTTATCTTCATTACTTGAAAAATCCATTGGAACTTGTTTTCCATAAACGCCTGCCAAGTTATCGTCTGATTTTATTTCATCTAGAAATTCATGAATCCAACTATTATTGATTGGCAAACAATGCGCAGACAAAATAATTATATATTCACCAACAGAGCATTTTATCCCCTCATTTATAGCTAAACCTGGCTTATAGTTTTTTACTTTTATTAATTTATCGATTTTATTCCTTTTAGCTTTTTCAACTGTATTGTCTTCACTATAAGAATCAACAAGGATAACTTCATAATTTGAGTAATTTTGAGAATGTATTCGTTTTAAACAGTGTCCAATCCACCTTTCTTCATTTTTGGTACGAATTATTATCGATACTTTTGGTTCTTTCATATTAATATTTCTTTAAAGAATAATTACAAACTTACATTCAAATAGTCTTATTTTATAAAACTTAAAAATTCTGTATGTAAATACATAAATAACTTTCGAATATTTAGAAGATTTGAATTTCAAAAGCATTAAAAATCATAAAAGATCTATTTCTTGCCAATTTGAATCATTTTCTAAACTTTTAGCCGCAGCATCTATTACTGAAGTTGAAATTAAAGCATCACTTACAGAACATAAACGACAATCATTTGTACAAAATGGTGATTCAAGCACAAAATGAATAAAATTAACTACAGAATCAATCCCATAACCTTCAAATTCATAACAATCATTTTTCTTATACATTTTTGTAAAATCTGGATTGACTTCCTCAGTTGGAAGTTTATCTGTTAGTAAACGTAATCCTCTTTCCTTTTGCTCACAATCAATTCTTCCAAACGAACCAATTAAGTTAAAATTTTGTTTAGACATTGCTGAAGAGTAATTAGATTCAATCCAACTACAAAGTATAGTTTGATTAAAAGTATTCTTATTAACGTCTTCCCAAATTATTGAACTCTGAATACTATCAAAAGTATTTATACCTTGATTTTTTAAGAAAACTTTTTGGCCAGTGGATGAGACTCTTAATGGCTTGGCACCAGTGACAAAAAATAATGCATCTATATAGTGAACACCTAAATAAGAAAAAATATTGGTCTTCTCACACCATGATCTAAATGATGAAAGTGGTATGTCTTTTCTTTGTGTATATTCAGTATAAGAATATAATGGGATTCCCAATTTACCTTCTTTGAAGGTATCTCTAGCAAATCTTAGTTGTCTATCATATCTTTTGTGAAATTCAACAAATAGAGATACTTTTTTTTCTTGACTTAACTTTAACAAATCTTTTGCTTCAGAATATTTTAAGGTGAGTGGTTTAACAGATAATGTAGGAATTTCTCTTTTTAGCATTGAAGAAATCCATTTAAAATGGAATTGATCAGGTATAGAGACTATTGAAAATAAATTTAAGTGACTATTGCGTAATCTTCTAAAGAATATTTCTGGATTTCCATCACATATCACATAGTCAAAATCCAATTTTTCCCTTATATCGACTAATTTAATAAGGCTATGAACTTTTTTCTCTGCATTTTCCTTACCTTTAGCAGAATTACAGGCAAAAGTTATTGTAATTCGTAGATTAAATTTTTTAGCATACATCAAAATTGCAGGGAGAATTGTGCCATATTCATCATCTTTTTTTCCGCAAACATAGGCTCCAGTGCCAACTACTATTAATTGAAAGCTATCTTTGGATATCATTACTAATTATTCTCAAAAATTAATTTATATAATTCGTTTGATATTGGTATCCCATCTTTACCTCTTTTATTTTGAAATTCAATTTGAGGATCATTTGGCACCATCACCCTCTGATTACTATTTATAGTATTTTGAGCCCTTACTTCTTCTGACATTTGATGTAGATAATCCTCAAAATCAGAAATCGGCATATTCACATCAGATCTAAATACTATATAAAACTGCCCAAGCTTTCTTGGACTATTTATTGGAGATTTATACATTGATGGGATATGAGGGCCAAAATTCATTCCTGATAAGATAGAACACAATACTTCGACCATAGAAGCCAAAGCGTAACCTTTATAATTACCTATTGGTAATAAAGCTCTAGCCTCAAACGGATTATTAGTCTTATTACCATTTGCATCAACTGCATAATTTTCTTTAAGATTCTCATTTTTTTCTTTACTCTCCAAAATCTTATTCCAAGGGATAAATGTTGGAGCCATATCAAGGCAAAAAGGCTCTTCATTTTTACGTGGTGCAGCGAAACAAATTGGGTTAGTACCAAAAAAAGATTCCTTTGAATTAAAACTTTGTATTAAAGAGTCAGCATGGGTAAAAGCGAATGCACAAAATCCTTTTCGAGCCGCTTTTAGAGCGAAAGAAGCCATTGCTCCAGGATGGCTTGAATTTAGAACTGATATTCCTGCCATCCCAAACTTATCAGCCAAGTCTATCCCTATATCAATGCTCTTAAAACCAGCGGCATGACCAAATGCATTATCAGCATCTAAGGTTGCGAAAGCAGGAAATTTTTGTTTTAGATCAAATTGTGGTTTACCATTTATTCTTCCATTTTTTAATGCGTTGAGATAATGAGGTAATAATCTAATGCCATGAGAATCGACCCCCCTTAATGAGGTCTCTGAAAGCCCTAAAGCTACAGAATCTGCGCTAAAGATATCAGAGCCGTTTTTTATTAGTACAGACTTTGTATTAGAAATTAAATCTGAATATCTTACTAAAACCATTTAATTTGTGTAATAAGCTATGGGATTATCAAAAGTTTTAAACCCTTCAACTATTGATCTTATCATTCTAAAATCTTCTTCATTTTTTATTACTAAAGTTGATAATAAAGAAACTTCAACATATCCTGTTTTACCGCAAAAGAAACCATGTCCATTTTTTGAATAAAATTCTCTAAAGAATTTTGCATTCCAACCCATTAAAGATGGTACAAATATTGTTGGGGGTTTCAAATCTTGAGTCTTCTCAAATTTTTTTTCATAACTAAAATTTAATGGTTTTTTTTCATAAAGAGTCTGAATTTGTAGAGTCTTAACAGCAAATAATGATTGATAATTATTAGTTAATAATTCTTTTGAAAAACTCTTAATATCTATAATTTGTTGTAGAGGAGCAATTGCATTGAACCATACAACAAATTCACATTCAAAATTATCAATAAAATTCATTATCACTTCATCTGATTTAGTATCACTAGAACCTAAACTTTTATCTCTAAAAAAGAAATCAACATTTCTCTTCTTTGCTATCTGATTAAATAAATCATGATCCCCATTAACGATTATTTTATCGAATACTTTTGAATTTCTTGCAGCATCAATACCCCATTCAAGGACACTTTTATCATTTATTAAGGCTAAATTCTTTTGCTTAAACCTTTGAGATCCTATTCTTGCAGGTATCATACAAACAATATTATTTCTTTTCATATAAACAAATTATTTTTATACTTATAAAATGATAATTAATAAATAAAATTCAAATTTTTTTGATAATATAAATTACAAAAATCTTAACAAACCAAAAAGTTAACAATTAAGCTTTTTAATTTAATATATGGTAAATTAAACTTGAAAATTTCAGTTTTTTCCAATTAGATTGTGATTTAGAAGAACATAATACAATTCAAGCTTACTAATTTGGTTATTTAGCAACCATATCTGTTTCTTCATCTAATAAGTCCTCATCGCAACATAAATTTCATACTTTCTCACTAATTATTAATAATGGGAAATTTCCTAAGAAATTCTTATTTTTTTTTATATATAGTTTTAATAATATCAATTTGAATAAAAATTTAATTTATTTTTAACATGATCTTTTAAAATAAAACTGATAGTGATTGATCCTAAATTTATAACATTGAATGGTAGGATGTTCAAAAAAGTAAATAGTGGATGCTCTATCATTAAAAAAATTAACTAAAAAATATAAAGAGCTTAAAAAAAATAATCCAGAATTTTTTATTAAGAAAATAATTAATTATAATTACCTTAACCTCTCTATCCATTTCAGTAGAGATTCTAGAGAATTTGATAATATCAATTATCAATTACTAAAATACTCAAGAAACCTTTTATTAAAAAGTTATAAACTCTATAACAAGAAAGTTTTAAAAAAAATTTTAATAAGTTATTTTAATTCATTTAGTACCCCGGTTAAAATTATTCGACCTTTTAATACTTTTGGGCCTAGACAATCTGCTAGGGCAATAATTCCAACATTAATTTCACAGTGTTTGAATAATAAAAAATTTATAAAAATTGGAAACATGAACGTCAAAAGAGATTTTACTTACGTTTCTGATGTATGTGAAGCTTATTTAGAGTCAATTTTATCAGATAAATTATATGGTGAAATATTTAATATAGGTAATAATAAAA
>PAHI01000042.1 GCA_002705575.1 Fidelibacterota bacterium
GAGTTTTGAAAAATAATTAATTGATTGACACCAGTATCCTCAATAACAACATTATACTGATTAGAAAAAGAAACACTTAATAATAAAAATAATGCTTTAATCAAAATATTTGCCTCCCAACAAATGAAACTTCAATAATATAAGTAAAATTTATATAAAATAGTGTGATGAATTACACTTTATTTTATACTATTATTAACTAATAAATTTAAAAAATAACTTTTGAATGAAATTAGACGGAATTGTCTTTTTTTTGATTATACTTCTCTGTTTTTGTTTTATACATTTGTTTATCAGCCCTGTTTATTACTTGTGATAAGGTTTGATTCTTATTGATATCTTTACTATTAGAAACTCCAATACTAAGAGAAAGCTTAAATAAATTAATATCCCTACTATTAAATAATTTCACACTTTCAATTAGTCTGTTTTTTATTTTTTCTACTATATCTAATCTGTTATCATGAACAAAAACAACAAATTCATCTCCTCCAAAACGTGATATAATATCACCTTCCCTAAAAGATGTCTTTAATATATTCGCCGTTTCTTTAAGAGCAACATCTCCGATATCATGACCATAATCATCGTTAATTTCTTTCATTTTATCAAGATCTATAAACATTACAAAATAATTTTTATCTTCCATTCTTTTTATTGAATCATTTGCTATATTTAAAAACCCCCTCCTATTATATAGACCTGTAAGATCATCTTCTATTGAATATTCATATAGCTTATTAATCATTTTATTACGCTCAAAAGCATGCATGATAGACCAAACCGCTCTATCAATATCTAAATTATCTAGCAATATGATATCATGAGCATTAGAATGAACAGCATCCATAAGTATTTTTTTAGATGTATTAATTAATAAATACGGAATATTTCGCCTTTTAACAATCTCTTGATCTATAGCATTGTAAGATAAATCATCTAAAATTTCTTCTGATATTAAAGCGACATCAACATCTTTACTCTTATCAATTTGAGAAATCAAATCTTTAACACTAGATAAATGAAATGATTTAATATCCATATATGAATTACTCATAAAACCATCATTCATTTTATGAAATATACTCTTTTTTAATGTTATAATATATATATTAACCATCGGTGTACTTAAAAATTAAAGATTAAACTAATTTAAGTAATTATTGAATTTTTATCAACCATAAGAAATGTAGTTACTTTAATAAAATATTTTTATAAATCAAATTGAGCACTATAAATTCTTTATAGTTATTTAATAAGGCTTTATATGGAAACTATTGGTATAAGTAAATTTTTAAAAGATCAAATCAAAAAAAAAGGTAACAACTGGGCTTCAGATTCAACATTAAAAAAACTATTAAAAACGGCTCAGCACAAACTAAATAATAAAGAATATATAAACGGATATCGTGATGGAGTTATTATAATTGAAATACATGATGTAGATATTTGCAAAAAAATTAATTGTCCTATTGTTAAAATATCAGATAAAACAATGCTGAAATGCATAGTATCAAGAAGGAGAGCCTGGGAAGATAGTTATTTACAAATAAAAGCTATCAATGAAAAAAATCTATCAACAGGAAAAATAGAACTTATTTTGTATAGAAAAGACGTTTTGAAAGAAAGTAATGAACAGGCTACTGATATGGATTGGGATCTTATCGCTGTACATTCAATTCCTAAGGGAATAAAAAAACTTCCTATGAAGCCTGAAACAATGATGCGTAATCAACTCCAATTAAAGGGAGGTACAAAAGGCTACTACTCATCTGAAGAATGGGCAGAATCAGTCCATTTTTGGCAAAAACACAGTACTTCAGATGACTATTAATTATCACTGGCCGTACTTACTGTTGGCACAGGTATACTTTTAGGTAATCTTTTAATATTTATCTCTTTATAAGAACTAATTAATGATCCGTTTATACTATACTCTCTATTTGTTTTATTTTTATCACTGTACTTAACATTCCAGCAATCTTCATCTTTACTCTCAGATATTTTTTCAGTATAATGATAATGATCTATACTACAACTTAAAGGACAAGAATACTTACTATTTTTAGAAAACTGAACCTTTAAAGTTTCTCCTTTTTCATTTACCATTTCATATTTTTTAACTTTAACGTTTTCAATATGAAAACCTATAATAAATGCAGCTATCAATGATACTAGCATAATTTTACCTCCTTTTTTTTAAGCGCTAACATAATTCTTATAAGCATATAAGAATTGATTAAGGGTTAAATAACAATGATCTCCAAGTTTATGGTATATAACATCTGTATCTTTAAAACCAGAATCATGTATTAGAATAAATTCCATCAAAATTGATCCATCCTTGTACCCTACCTTTCTAAATCTATATTTACCAGTACCGCACTCTGTATTAATAACTAACATTGGCTTTTGAGCACAAAGAGCATTTATACAATCTGTAGTATTAATTAATTCACTATATTGTTGTTTATTTAATTCCATTTTTTTCTCCTTTTTAATTTTGTTTCTAAATTATTTTAAAGAATTTTCAAATAGCATTAAGTGACCTAGCACACTCAATTTAAAAACTGTGACAAGCATTACATTTTTTGCAAATAAAACAATAAAGTGAGGTAGCGCAATAATTAGATAAATAGAATACCATAATATTCCATATACTTATTTAAAACTAATCTAAAGAGGTGAATTATGAGCACAGAAAAAAAATCTATTAACTTAGGAATTGTTGTATGGCTAAATTTAATAATTGGGATATACAATATGTATACTTACCAACAAGACAATACCATACTTAATTTATTTATAGGGGCAATCAATATAGGAGTCTGGGTTTTTTTAAGAAACAACAGCCTAAGGATTGCCTATTTAAAAGGAAGACTAAATCGATAAAACTAAATTGACAATAAGTATGACATCAATAATATCAATACTATTGTCATTATTGATATCTACAAGATTGCGTTGGACTGAATCTAATTCTTGAATTTGAACAATATAATTAACTGTTATAATAATATCGCTAATATTGACTAAAGAATCAAAATTAGCATCACCTACAGTAAACAACTGAGTATTTTTTAATTCATCTATCCAATAATACGCAGATCTAACAATATCTATAGCTGCAGAAGAATGAGGTCCAAAATCTGATAAAAAAATTGTTACATTCTCAGCTCCATTTTGTATAAAATAATCATATGCCTTTTGAGAGTTCTCAACGGGAACGAGCTCATCCTGAGTAGAATGTATAAATCTTGTAGGGCTCACAGGCTTCCAATCATATAAATCGTTCTCTCTAAGTTTTTGTCTCAAAGGATGGTTTTCATCAGATATTATATCACTAACAAATTCTGGTTTAAAAATTTCTAAAGGAACTGAAGGGATTTGAGCATTAATAGTCCCTCCACTATTTTGCCCATCAAACAATGGTAATACAGATTGAGCATACTCAGGTAAGAAATAGTCGCTCACATCACCTTCTAAAACATCATATGTATCCTCATAAGCCAAAATAACGTAAGGGAGATAGAAACCTTCTCCATACTCTTCACCTGATACCATAACATCAAACATTATTCCTGACATATCGTATGCACCTGCAAGCAAAGTAGATCCAGATATATTAAAATCATCTGAATAAGTCTCCTCAATCATCTTCTGGGCTGCGGCTGTAACATATCCACCTTCAGAGTAACCCGATAAAAATAACTGGTCATTAAGATATATATCTTTCATAGCACATAGCTGTTTAGAAGCAAAAAGCATATCTACTACAGCATTAGCACTTGGAATATTAATTTGATATGGATGAAAAAGCTCTGAAACCCCCAATCCGAGAAAATCAGGCAAAGCACTAACATACCCAGTTGATCCTAGCCATATTGTTAATATATCAAGAGCACCTGTTTGAGAAGGAACACTATCTCTATCTATTTGAGTTCCATGATGCCAAGATAAAAGAGGTAATGTCTCCATTTGATTAATCGGAATAATTAATGCACCAGATGCTATAGTTGGCTCACCGAATTGATCTATAGTTTCATAAGTAATACTATACATCTGAATTCCATATTTACAATCAGGAGCAGATGTCCCTGAAATCCCTGATAGAAGTGAATTTAAAACACCTTGAGCAGTATCAACAGACATCTCATCTGTCATGGTATAATCAATCAAATCTCCTCTATCAGCTAAAAGAACTGCTAGAAATATTGAAAAAACCACCAACATATTAGCTATTTTCTTCATTTATATTTTCCTAAAATTTGTTTTCTAATTTCACTATCAAATGTTTTTGCATACATCTTTTTCTCAAAAAATAAACCTTTATCTAAATAGTCATTTAAAGAATAATTTAAACTCTTCTTAGATAATGCAACAGCCATTTTACAATTTTTTATTATTTTTTTAGCCATTCTCTGAATATAATCATCCATTTCTTTCTCATTGCTAAACACTTTATCTAAAATCCCATCGCTGTATGCTTTTTCTGCTAAAAATTTATCAGCTGTAAATATCCATTCTTTTGATTTACTTAGTCCTATCAAATAAGGCAACCTCTGTGTCCCACCTGCTCCAGGAATAATCCCAATCCCAACTTCAGGAAAACCTAAAACAGTTTCCTTTGTTGCAAACCTAAAATCACAAGCCAAAGAAAGCTCTAACCCTCCACCTAACACAAAACCATGCATCCTAGCAAAAGTAGGGCAGTGAACATTTTGGAGTATTTCAAAAAGATCCGAATATTTTTTTATAGTATCTAAGGTTTCAGACCTACTCATTTTTGTTCTTTCTTTTAAATCTGCACCTGCACAAAATCCTTTACCTGAAGAACTAATAATTAAAACCTTAACTTTTTTACTTAAGCTACATAAAAAATCGCTCAAAGAATCAATCAATCTTAGAGAAAGAGCATTAACAGGAGGATTATTTATCTCTAAAAAACCAATGCCATTTTCTTTAATCTCTATTTCTACAATACTTTTCATTTTAAAGTAATTCTGAAGGAACCTCAATATCCATACGAAGGAAAGCTTGACCATGTGTTTTTCCTTGTGCGTCATTCAACAATGATTCACTGCCTCCTCCGTCCAAACTATCATAAAGCATATAATTAATTGCATTAAGGTTTTTTAATAAGTATCGCTTAACTCCTCCTTTTGCTATCTCTGAAAAATACTCAGCAACAATCTCCTCTGTTAAGTAGTCTACGCCCCAATTATAAAGCTTATCACTAATAAAAATAAGACCTACATTAGAGGCAGAACCTTTATCTCCAGAACGAGCATAAGCTATGTCTTTAAGTTTAATTTTTTTTATCAAAATATATTTACCTTGGTATTAATTAATTTTTTATTAATCAGAGTTGGCCAATATGCTATTACCTCTTGAGCTTTTGGCCTACCACCAGAAAATCCAGTCACACCTGGTGGGCCATTCGTAATTAATGGAGCTAATTCCTGACCAAATCTATTAACTTTTTCTTTATCTTTATCCATTACAGACAATCTTACAACAACCTCAGACGGCTCATCAGATAACATACCTATATTTTTATGGCACGAATCATACCCAATAAACTCAACATTCTTTTTATCATATACATTTCCCCTTTTAGATAACCTGCCCCAAACAAGTTCGCTTATTAATCGTGCTTTTTCAATTGAATTTGGACCAGAAACAGTTAATTGACCAACAGCCTTATAAGCTTTAAGGTAATTAATTGATACCTTAAAAGTATCTGTAGGTATTTTTCCTTTAACTCCATCTACAAGAACTTTATTGCCCCCTAAATCTTTAATTTTTATCGTTGTAAAGTCAACCACAACATCAGGAGAAATATAATTTTCAGGATCCCCCAGCTCATATAATATCTGTTCACTTACAGTATATTTGTTAATTAATCCTCCAAATTTTTCATCTTTTTTAACAATAAATTCACCATTTGAAGTAATTTCAACTATAGGATAACCAATATTTTCTAAATCCTTAACGCTTTCCCATCCACTAAAATTCCCACCAGTACACTGAGCCCCACATTCGATAATATGCCCTGCAACAGTACCGCTAGCGAGCAAATCATAATCATCTCTTTTCCAGCCAAACTCATAAATACAAGGACCTAAAACAAGACCTGGGTCAGACACTCTTCCTGTTAAAACTATATCAGCGCCTAAATCAAGAGCTTCTGAAATATTAAATGAGTCAATATATACGTTAGCAGAGCAAACATCCTTAATAACTTCATTAATATTTAATCCATTATCTAAATTTTCAAAAGATACACCCTTTTTAAGAAACTCACCTAATTTGCCTAAAATATCATCACCACTAATTACAGCTACTTTAATATCTACATTTAATTGTTCAGATAGCTCTAGAATAGACTTTTTACACTCTTCTGGATTAACACCTCCTGCATTAGTTATAACCTTAATACCTTTTGATTTTATCTGAAAAAGGGACTCTTTTAAAAAGCCAATAAAATCTTTAGCATACCCTGCTTTAGGATTTTTATTTTTCTGTTTCTGCATTATAGAAAGTGTAACTTCTGCCAGATAATCCATGGTCAAATAATCAATTTCACAAGAATTAACTAAGTCGATAGGAGCTTGAGATGAGTCTCCCCAAAAACCTTGTCCGTTTGCTATTTTAATTGCATTTTTTAACATTGAAAAACACTAAATCTAGGAGCAGGTAATTTAGATTGATTGTTAATTATTTCTAAGCTTCTTATTAAAACTTCTCTACTATTGTCAGGATGTATAATTTCATCAACCCACATTCTAGCTGCGCCATATTCAGCTTTTGTTTGTTTGTTGTAATTTAATTTTATTTCATTATAGATTCTATCTTTTTCCGCATCATCAATATCACTCATTTTTGAGATTTTAATTTGGGCAAGAGTTTTTGCGGCTTGCTCTCCTCCCATCACAGCTAATTTGGCACAAGGCCAAGAATACATAAACCTAGGTTCATAAGCTCTCCCAGACATAGCATAATTACCTGCTCCATAACTACCTCCAATTAACAATGAGATTTTGGGAACTATCGAGTTTGATACAGCATTAACCATTTTAGCACCATCTTTAGCTATTCCTCCCCATTCAGAATCTTTTCCAACCATAAAACCATTTACATCATGTATAAAAATAATAGGAACTTTATCTTGGTTGCAATTCATTATAAATCGAGCACCTTTATCTGCAGATTCAGAATAGACGACTCCTCCTAGCTGCATACCTCCATTTTGATTTCTAATTACTAATCTTTGGTTAGCCACAATTCCTACATTATACCCTCCAATTCTTGCGCTACCACATAAAAGAGTCTTACCATAATCTTTTTTAAACTCATAAAATTGACTACCATCGACTAATCTTGAAATAACTTCACGCATATCATATTGACCTGGATTATTTGGATTAAAAAGCTTATTTAAATCCTTAATATCATAGTCAGGCTCTACAACCGGATTTTTATTGAACATCTTCCTATTATCATGGTTAATATTACCAATCATGTCTTTTATGCAGTCTAAAGCATCAATATCATCTTTAGCCCTATAGTCAGCTGTACCACTTATTGAGGTGTGAGTATGAGCACCACCTAACTCTTCTTGGCTTATATCTTGGCCTATAGCTGCTTTTACAAGAGCAGGTCCTGCCAAAAACATACTTGCACCTTCAACAATAATATACTTATCAGACATTACAGGCAAATAAGCTCCTCCAGCTATACATGGACCCATAACAGCAGAAATCTGAGGAACACCATAGCTAGACAATTTTGCATTATTATAAAATATGCGACCAAAATGAGCTTCATCAGGAAAAACCTGGTCCTGAAGAGGTAGAAAAACTCCTGCTGAATCAACTAAATAAATCACTGGAATATTATTCTCTAATGCTATTTTTTGAGCTCTTAACGTCTTTTTAAGAGTTATTTCAAAATATGCCCCTGCTTTAACTGTAGCATCATTTGCTATAACCATACAATCAAACCCAGAGACTTTAACAATAGACGTAATAACGCCTCCTGCTGCAGGACTTCCGTAATCATCATACATCTCATATCCTGCAAATAAACCTAATTCAAATGAAGAAGTATTACTATCTTTAAGATAATCTATTCGTTCTCTAGCAGTAAGCCTTCCCTTATTATGCTGCTTATCAATAGCTACACTACCTCCACACATCAATATTTTATTTACTTTTTCATTATAATCTGAAATCATTTTAGAAAAGTTGTTAATATTAGATTCAATATCTACATTAAGCCATTTTTTTATATCTGATCCAATTTTAACCATACTAATCTGTCCAATCTCCTATACTATTATACTTAGCCATTCTATTTTCAACCAATTGTTCATCTGTTAATTTAATTAATTCCTGGTATTCTGACAAAATAGCTTCCTTTAATTTTTTTGATGATCCCTGAGGGTCAATATGCGCAGAACCATTTGGCTCATCAATTATTAAATCTGCTATACCTATATCAAATAAATCTTTTGAAGTAACTTTCATAGAATCTGCTGCTTCATTAGCTTTTGCAGAATCTCTAAACAATATTGACGCACAGCCCTCAGGAGAAATAACAGAATACCATGAATTTTTCAAACATAATATTTTATCAGAAAGACCTATGGCTAAAGCTCCGCCTGAAGCACCTTCTCCAATAATAGTTGATATAATAGGAACTTTCAATTGCGACATTAAAATTAAGTTTTCTGCGATAGCTTGGCCTTGCCCTCTTTCTTCTGCACCTATTCCAGGATAAGCACCAGGAGTATCAATAATTGTTAAAATAGGTAATTTAAACTTTTCGGCCATTCTCATTATTCTTCCAGCCTTTCTGTAACCTTCAGGTCTAGGCATTCCAAAATTTCTAAACAATTTATCTTTAGTACCCTTTCCTTTCTCTTGGGCTATAATAATAAACTTAACATCATCTATAAACGCAATTCCTGATAATATAGCAGAATCATCTGAATAAAGCCTATCACCATGAAGTTCGAACCAATAGTTTGTCATCATTTCAATATAATCCTTAGCATGCGGACGACTAGGGTGCCTTGCTAACTGAACAATCTCCCATCTAGATAAATTATTATAGATTTTATCTTTTTTAGAAATTAATTCTTGTCTTAATACATCTATCTGCTTTTGTACATCTATGCCCGTATTCTCAGACGTATTTTCTAGCAATCTAATTTTATCTTCAATCTCTTTTAAGGGTAATTCAAAATCTAATATATATTTTTCACTCATATCGTTTTAAAATTCTTTTTATCATTAGATGAAAGTAAGATACATATTTTTTCACCTTAATACTAAGCATAATAAGAAAACTCACCTCTCTCCATAATCTATTTTCATATCGGTGCTTTTTATAATATTTGAACATTGAATCATGAAAATAACCTATAACTTTAAATGGATGAGAATTTGCACTTTTTCCTCTATAATGAACAACTTCAGCAAAAGGATAATAATAAACTTCAATACCTTGCTTGTTCATTCTAAGGCAATAATCAGTATCTTCACAATACATAAAAAACGATTCATCAAATAATCCAACTCTTTTTATAGTCTCTGAACGTAAAAACATAAAAGCACCACTGATAACTTCTACTTTATGTATTGCATATTCATCTAAGTAAAGAAGATTGAAACTTCCTATATGCTTATTATTAGGGAAAAGTTTATCTAATCCGATAATTTTATAAAATGAATTTACTATACCTGGCAACGACCTCTTACAGCTTATCTGTAATGAATTATCAGAATTTAAAACTTTAGCAGTAGCACAGCCTATATTTGGATTTAAATCTAAATAACTCTTCATATTAGTAAAGCAATCCTTTTTTACAAAAGTATCTGGGTTCAATATGCAAACATACTTTCCATTACAGCGAGACAAACCAATATTGATTGCTTTAGAAAAACCCAGATTAGAATCATTGACAACAATATCTAAATCAGTAAAATCACGATTCTTGCTAATATATTCTTTAAGATTTAAGATAGATGTATCTCTAGAAAAATTATCTACAACAATTATTTGCAGTTTAGATAAATTGAATCCACAATTATAAATTGATTCTACACACTCTTTCAAATAATTTTGAGTATTGTAATTAACAATTACAACAGATATATCTACCATAATCTAAAAAGCCTTTTTAAGGCTAGCTTAGGCACAAGAAACATCGCTTCAAAAATAATGGCTCTAGACATTTTTGAATCACCTACAGTTCTATCATGGAATATAATTGGAGTTTCTTTAATTGTGAAGTTTTTTATCCATGCTAAAAAATTAACTTCAATCTGAAAAGAGTAACCTTGAGATTTGACCTTATTAAAATTTATAGATTCAATAACTCTTCTATTGATACATTTATAGCCACTTGTCGAATCATTAACATTTAAACCTGTTAAGATTTTTACATATATATTAGCAAAGTAGCTTAGCAGTAATCTTGACATAGGCCAATTAACTACATTAACACCTTTAATATACCTACTTCCAATAACTAAATCGTAATTATCAGAAATAGATATTAAATCTGGAATTGAATTTGGATTATGAGATAAATCTGCATCTATTTGAATAATTTTTTCATAATGACGCTCTATTGCCCACTTAAACCCATCCTTATAAGCACTGCCCAATCCCATTTTAGATTTTTGAAGAATTGTATTTAAATTAGACATACGGATCTGCATTTTTTTAACAATTGCATAAGTTTCATCGCTAGATTGGCCATCTACAACCAAAATATCTAAATCTATATCCAAACCATTAATAATATTAATAATTTTTTTTATATTCCTAGATTCATTATACGTTGGAATTATAACTATATTTTTATTCATCTAAGACTCTTTCTTTGCTTCTATTTAAATAGTAATCAATTGAGTATACATCAATATTGAGCTCATTTAATATTTTATCAGTTTTTAAATACGTGTTTTTAGGTCTATTTGCCTTAAAATTAATTACTTTAGAATCTACTGAATTAATAAGATTAGAATTAAACCCAAATAGATTCGCTATTTTAACCGCAAAGTTATATCTATTAATTGGTTCTAAGCAACCAACATTATATATATCATAATTATTCAACATAATAACTGCCTGAGCAACCTCAGATATTAGCTCAACCGAAGTTGGATTAGAAACCTGATCTACAACTACGTTGATTTTTTTATTGCTTTTCAAATTATTGTACACCCATGCTAAAAAATTACTCTTATTATATATGTAATGACTAAACAAAGTACTACAACGAAAAATTGAAAAACACCTATTTGAAGACATAAGCAAGTTTTCTGCTTCTAGCTTCAATTTACCATAATAGTTTACGGGATTAGGTTTATCATATTCAGTATAACTTCTTTTAAAACCATCAAAAACATAATCAGAGGATATATGAATGATATTGCAATTTTTATCCGAATACTTTAAAATATTTTGAAGACCTCGAAATATTACACCTCTTGAATATTCTTTTTCGATTTCACAACTATCAACATCATTAAATGAAGCACAATTAATAATTATTTCAGGATAATATTTAGTAAGAATATTCTCAACATCTTTTTTACTAGATACATCCATATGAATAATATCTTTGTTTTCAGGATTCTTTGATGTGCTAACTACATTAAATACTTTGCCTAAACTATACGATAAAAAAAGACCTAACTGTCCTTTAGCTCCAGTAATAAGAATGCGTTTTGACAATTATAGCTTTGCTCCATTACGCTTAAACTTATCTAACTTATCAACAACATCAATATCTGATAAAGAAAAAACTTCCGCACAAAATATTGCAGAATTAATAAAACCAGCTTTACCTACTGTCATTGTAGCAACAGGGACTCCTTTAGGCATCTGTAAAGTTGCCAAAAGAGAATCAAGTCCATCTAATATCCCTCCAGGAAGAGGTACGCCTATTACCGGCAAAGTTGAATTCGCCTTTAAAGCTCCCGCTAAATGTGCAGCCATGCCTGCAGCTCCAATTAAAATAGAATATCCGTTTTTCCTTGCATTTACTGCAAAATCATGAACTTTTACAGGGTTTCTATGTGCGGAAAGTATATGCACTTCATAATCAATCCCAAAATAATCAAAATATTCTTTAGATGATTCTACGTACCTTAAATCACTTTCACTACCAAGTAAAATAGCTACTTTTTTATTCATAACTATATTCTCCTTTTTTTTTAATTTGCTTAAATACTGACTCTATTTGTTTTAAATAAATCATTTTATTATTACCAGGATTATTAATTAAACCTATAAATAAAACTGATTTATTATTATTTATATTATATATATAACTGACATATGGACCACCAACTTTAGGTATAGTATCTACTTTATCACCAAAAACAAAAATATCTGAATGAACATATGTACCTCCAATAATATAGTTATTATTATGTGTTAACTTATAAGAATTCCTATCCTGAAAATCACTTATCCTTAATAAACTTGAATCTTTAACAATTTCATTAAATGTATTTTGAATTTCTGATAAACATAATCTTGGATTTAAACATTTATCAATTTCTTTAACGATCACCCATCTAATAGGATCCCCTAAAGATGGACGCCCTCTTCCAACCCATAACAAGCTATCATTGTTTCTTATATATTCATAATTATGATCAAGAACTATATCTAAACCAAATTTATTCCTTATATCGTCTATAATATTTTCATTCTTAGGAATTTCTTTATATTTGCTAAATATATCTGCATCAATTCTGTTAACCATGCAATCTGATAAAATAGAATCATAATTAAATAATATATTTTTAAATTCTATTGCATCTATAGCTTCAATTCCAATTATAGACTGATTTTTGCTATAATAATTATTAATAATATCAACCTTACTGCTATCATTTTTATTTTTAAACATTCTATCATAAAAAGCATCTCCTGTTTGATCCTTAGGACTACTAATCTTCAAGCATATAATTAATGGATATGCTTTAAATAAATTAAAATCATTTGGAGTAATCCATTTTAGATTATAATAATTTTCTTCAATAGGCATGAATCGATTTTTTAAATCTAAATACTGTTTTAAAAATAAAGCTGAATAAAGACTGTCTATCTTCGAAGATACAACTATAATTTGATTAGACTCAACTTCTTTAAGTTCATTTGAGCAGGATACGAGAAAAAGTAGAAAAAAAACACCAAAAAAAGTTAGAATCTTCATTTCTTTTTACAAACAAAAATTAAGGATGAAGCTCTCTTATTATTCCAAAAAATACCAACTAATGATACTGAAATTTGAATTAAAATGCGCATACTTGATAGAATTTTATTTTTATGACTCATTATAATATTATGAAAAGTGTCTAAATAAATAGGCTTATAAAATTTAATTTCAAAATTATACTTATCTAACAACAATCTCATTGTTTCAAAATTAAAATGCAATAGATGGCGTGGAGCATCGTAAGCAATCCACTTTTCTCTTAAAATGTTTCTTTCATAAGCATTATGGTTAGGCACAGCTATAACTAAGAGCCCTTTTTTATCTAGGACATTATTAATTGTTAAAAACGTACTATCTATATCATGAATATGCTCTAAAGAATGAAACATCGTAATCACATTAAATTTTTTTGATTTTTGCAATCCCTCAAGTTCATTTTGATTACTACTTCTAAAAAATGGATCATAACTGTAAGAATCCCAACCTTTGGTAGACATATACTTTGAAAACTGACCATCGCCTGACCCAAAATCAAGAAGAACCCTTTTTTTTCCAATAAAAGCATTCTCAATAATTCTACTTTTAAAACGATTATTTACTCTTTGTAAAATTTTATAAATAACGCCTAAAACATTCTTTTTTCTGCCATGAGGCAAATAATTGATATTTTCATAGTACTCAGCAATATCATTGCATCCTGGTCTTGGATTTAGCATTACTAAACCACATCTACACTTCTGAAGTTGATATCTGTAATTTTCATCAAAACGATCTACTACTGATATATAATCATTTAAAAAAAAATCTGAGTCACACAATATGCATTTTATATATTCCATAGGAACTACCTACATTATTTTTCTTCTGAGTCCATAATGAAGCAGAATACCCGAAATAATCATTAATAAAGAAATGTATTGAGCACCGCTGAGACCTAAAAACATAAATGAAAAGCCCTCTGAAGAGACTGGATGCTCTCTTATAAATTCTATCAAAAAGCGTGAAACTCCAATTAAAAATAAATATTCAAAAAATAATTCACCTTTAAAATTAATTTTATTCCTAAAATTATATAAATAAAGAAAAATCACAAAATATATAGCCATTTCATATAGCTGAGTAGGAAATCTATAAAAATTCTCATCAGGAAACTGAACAGCCAATGGAAAAAAATCAAATGATGTTCTAATGCCATCGCAATCATGAACAAGAAAGCATCCTACTCTTCCTATGGAATGCCCTAGAGCTAATAAAGGAGCGACGACATCTGAATATTCAAGCCATGATAATTTATTTCTAAAAAGATATATAGATACTGCAATCAGTCCGCCAATAAGACCTCCATAAAAAACAAGACCTGAGCCACATGAATGAATAGCATTTTTAAAATCTCCATCAATAATATACAAAAAACCTTCATGACTACTATGAAATCCAAACTCAAACATATAATACAATTTAGCACCGATAATACCGCCTAAGGCTGCCCAAAAAATAATATTATCTCCCACTTCAACTTCTACTTTTTTTTCACTTAAAGTTTTTCTAATTAATATGTTACAACTAAGAAATGCTAAAAACATCATTAATCCAAAGCTTGAAATATTAAACCCCATAAACTCAAATCCAGGCCACATAAAAACTCCTTTTTATTTATTATTCCTCATCATTTCTTAAAACTGCTAAAAATGCTTTTTGAGGAATTTCGACATTTCCTATCTGCTTCATTCTTTTCTTCCCTTCTTTTTGCTTTTCGAGCAATTTTCTCTTTCTCGATATATCTCCACCATAACACTTTGCTATGACATTTTTTCTAAATGCATTGATTGTCTCTCGTGCAATTATTTTACTTCCTATAGAAGCTTGTATAGGAATCGAGAATTGGTGCCTCTTAATTTCTTTTTTTAATTTTTTGCATAAACTAGAACCTTGTTTATAAGCTTTATCAACATGCACAATTAGACTCAACGCATCTACCTGTTCATTAGCAATCAAAATATCTAATTTCTGTAATCTAGACTTTTTTTCGCCTTTAACTTCATAGTCGAATGAAGCGTAGCCTTGCGTTAGAGATTGCAACTTTTCAAAAAAATCGAAAATAATCTCACCAAAAGGAATTTCAAAAATAAGCTGAACTTTTTCAGTTGTTATATACTTTGTCTCAATATATACACCTCTTTTAGCTAAACATAACTTCATTATATTGCCAATATATTTTGAAGGAGAAATAATCTCAGCTTGTATAATCGGCTCATATATCGCTTTTATGTCTGAAGGATTTGGCATTTCTGAAGGATTATCAATATAATCAGAAGTACTGTCATGTCTTTCCAGTCTGTAATTAACATTTGGTGCTGTGCTAATAAGATCAAGATTATATTCTCTTTCTAATCTTTCTTGAACAATTTCTAAATGCAAGGGGCCCAAAAAACCACAACGAAAACCAAAGCCTAATGCAGTTGATGAATTTGGCTCATAACTCAAAGCTGAATCATTAATTTTTAATTTATTTAAACTTTCCCTCAAATTATCATAATCATTGTTATCTACTGGATATATACCGCTAAAAACCATAGGTTTAATATCTTTATAGCCTTCCAAAGCCTTTTTCGCCTGATCCTCAGCAAGTGTCATTGTGTCCCCAACTTTTATTTCTGAAACATCTTTATTATTAGTTATAACATATCCAACCTCACCTTGGTTTATAGAATCTAGAGCTATCTTATCTAATTTCAACTTACCAACTTCTAAAATTTCATGGACATTACTATTAGCAAAGTATTTAGCTGTCATTCCCTTATTTATCTTTCCATTAAATACTCTAACATATGATATAACTCCTCTATACTTATCAAATATACAATCAAAAATCAACCCTCTTGTACCAGTCACACTTCGATCTTGAATTGGGGCAGGAATAATATTGATTATTGCATCAAATACTTTATTTATACCTGTCCCATTTTTTGCACTAACACAAATAATGTCACTTTCCTTGCAACCCAATAATTCTATCGTTTGCATAATGGCTGAATCTATATCTGCATTTTTCATATCAACTTTATTTATAATAGGAATGATTTCTAGGCCAGCCTCAATAGCTAAATATGCATTTGTTACAGTTTGAGCTTCAACTCCTTGAGAAGCATCAATCAATAGCAAAGCTCCTTCACAGGCTGCTAAACTTCTAGAAACTTCATAACCAAAATCAACATGCCCTGGAGTATCTATCAGATTTAACATATATTGTTTATCCTTATATTTAAAATCTATAGATATAGGGTGTGATTTAATTGTAATTCCTCTTTCTCTTTCTATATCCATATCATCTAAAACTTGATTTCTCATCTCTTTTATATGCAATGTTTTTGTGTGCTCAATCAAACGATCCGCTAATGTAGACTTACCATGATCAATATGAGCAATGATACAAAAATTTCTAATTAAATCAACAGACATTCTAATCTTTGAATTGAGGTTTTTTCTTATCTAAGAAAGCTTTAATACCAATATCTTTATTTTCATTTTTAAAAATCTTTTTAAAATATTCAGACTCTAAGCTTAACGCATCTTTTAAATTCATTGAAACACCTTTTGATACAGCATCTATTATAAGTTTTGCAGAAAAAGGAGATTGCCTATTTATCAAATTAGAAAGTTTAATTGTCTGATCTATAAGTTCATTATGATTGAAGACATCACTAACCAAGCCTATTCTTTTAGACTCTACTGCATTTATAGTACCACCTGTAAGTAATAACTTATAAGCATTAGACAAGCCTATTATTCTTGGTAATCTTTGAGTTCCTCCAAAACCAGGAATAAGACCTAAGCCAATCTCAGGCTGTCCAAAAATTGCTCGATCAGACGCAATCCTAATATGACAAGCCATCGCAAGCTCGCACCCTCCACCTAAAGCAAAACCATTAACTGCTGCTATAATTGGCTTAGGATAAGAATCCATCATTAATGTAATATCGTTTCCAAATTTAGAAAATCTATAAGCCTCGCTTGATTTCATTAATGACATCTGTTTTATATCTGCCCCTGCAACAAAAGCTTTATCTCCTTCACCTGTAATAATAATACTTCTAATTTCTTTAAAATCTCTATACTTAATCAAAACTTCTTCTAGCTCCATTAAAACATTTAAATTTAAAGAATTGTAAGACTCTTTTCGATTTATTAAAATAACACATGTCTCATTAATAATTTTAATATTTATATTTTTCATTTTCTCCAATAAGTTTTACTAAATAATATTATAACTGTAAAAATCTCCAACCTACCAAGAAGCATACAAAAAGAAGTAACCCATTTTGTAGAATCAGGCAGACTCGCCCAATTATTAAGAGGACCAATAACTCCTAAGCCTGGACCTATATTGCCTATAGAAGATGCTGATATTGATAATGAAGAAATAAAATCTGTGCCAGCAGTAAATGCTATCATTAATGATAAAACCATAAATATAAAAATATAAACTAAATAAAAGCCTAAAACACTCTGAACTATATCATCAGAGACTTCTTTTTTGCCAATTTTTATAGGATATACGCCATTAGGGTGAATCAATTTTCTTATAGTAGATCCTAAATATTTAAAAATTAACAATGTTCTAATTAATTTAATTCCTCCCGTCGTAGATCCTGCGCAGCCACCAATAAATAATAGAATAAATATTATTATTAAATTAAAATTACCCCATTCGAGATAATTAATGCCGCTAAAACCCGTAGTACTTAAAAAAGATATAGCGTAAAATGCTGAACTCTCGAATTTTCCATAAGTAGTTAACGCTTGCCCATTACTTACGATATCTGCGTTATATATATTAGCAAAAAATATTATAGTAATCAAAACAGATAGTGATGCATAAACTTTAAATTCTGGATTTTTCAAATAATCAAAACTCCCTTTGACTAAAAATAAAAAATGAAGAGTGAAATTAGTAGCAGATAAAAACATAAAAATAATAATTGTCCATGTTACAACAGGATGATTAAATGCAGAAATACTAGTATTATAAGTTGAAAAACCAGCTGTAGCAATTGTACAAAAAGAATGACATAGAGAATGAAAAAAGTTTAACTTTTCTAAACCAAGAACTTTGCCTTCAACATACAAGACTATCGTCTCAACAACAATCAATCCTATATATATAGCCCATAGATACTTTGCTGTTTGCTTAATTCTAGGAGTTAATTTGTCAGCGGTAGGACCGGCTACCTCAGCTTTAAATAACTGAACGCCTCCAAATCCCAAAAGAGGTAATATAGCAATACTAAAAACAATAATACCCATTCCACCAATAAACTGAGTAAAGCTACGCCAAAACAGTATTCCATGGGACATACTATCCAAATCTTCAATAACACTTGCGCCTGTAGTTGTCAAACCTGACATTGACTCAAAAAAACAATCAATATAGTTCATACTGCCAGTAAAGTAATAAGGTAACGCAGAAAAAGAAACCATAAAAATCCAACCTAAAGTAACTACAGCAAAACCATCTCTTACAGATAGTTCAGACTTCTTTTTTTTATAGGTACCTAAAATTAACACAGTACCTGAAAAAATAGTAATAACCATAGATTTAATTAAAGCAAACAAATCACGCTTATAATTCAAATCATCATTATAGTATAATGACCAGCTAATACTAAATATCATAGAAAAACCTAAAAATAAAAGAATAAAACCTATAACATTAACTACTAAGCGATAATTCACCTCTGAAATAAATCCTCAATTGTTCCTATATCTTTTGGTTTTGCAAAAAATAGCAACTCATCATCAATCTCAATTTTCACATTTTGACCTGGAATAATAATTTTATCAGACCTAATTATTGCACATAAACTGACATTTTTAGGGATTCCGGATATACTATAATCTTCTTCTAAATACCTACAGTACTCTTCAACTTTTATTTCTATAGCTTCAATATCTAAATCTTCGTACCTTGAAATCTTTACATTTTCTTGTTCAGTTCTTATGTAATTTAATATTTCGTTTACAGCAGATATATTTTTACTAATGACAGTTCCTACTCCTATTTTCTTTAAAACTTTATAATAATCTGTAGTTGTTATATGCATTATTATCTGCTTTACGCCATAATCTTTAACAATTAAACTTGATAATAAATTCGTTTGCTCACTTTCAGTCGCAGCTATAAAGCAATCCATTCTAGATATTTCTTCCGCTTCTAAAAAATCAACATCCAATCCATCACCTGACAACATTAATGTATCAGACAACTTAGAACTAAACTCTTTTGCTTTATTTGATTTTTTCTCAACTAATGTAACACTGTAATCAGTTTGCAAAGATTTCGCTAAAAGTCTACCTATTTTACCACAGCCTAAGATCATTATATTTTTAATATCATAATTAGGATTGCCAGTCATTTTTTGTATTTCTGAAATATCTTCTGTACGTCCAACTATATATATAAAATCATTTTTTTTATAAATTGTATCTGATGTAGGTATAAAACTTTCATCATCTCTATACACTAGAGCTAATTTATGTTGTATAAAAGGATTTGAAACTTCCACATCTTTTACAGTCCTTTCCACTATAGGAGAATTCTCTTCTAAATGAAATCCAATCATATTAATCTTTCCATCTTTAAATTCATGGACCTCATCTTCTGAACCTTTCTTTATAATATGCTCAATATCATTTTTTGCAGCCATCTCTGGATAGGTAACATAAGAAATATTAAAATCTAAAGGAGAAATTATAGCATTTTTATGTATATACTCAGTATTTCTAAGTCGACAAATAATGTGTTTTGCTCCCATTTTAGATGAAATTTGAGAAGCTACGAGGTTAACCTCATCGATTCTAGTTAATGCCAATACATAATCGACTTCAAACATATCTATTTTAGAAAGTAGTCTTTGAGATGTGCAGTCTCCCTCAATCACTTTTGCATCGATTGTATTTCGTACTCTTAAACACTTTTGGGGATTAACATCGATTACAGTAATTTCATAATCTTCTTTACTTAGTGATTTAGCTATATTAAATCCAACTTCACCTGCACCGATAATGACTATATTCAAACTCACCTATTTATTCTCTAATAAAATCGTTATTTGATATATTATATGATATTTATAACAATTACAAATTATTATTTAATTAAATAAAAAAAGCCTCTTTTAATAAAAAAGAGGCTTTAAAAAAAATTACAATAATCTTATCTTAAAATAAAATAGCTACTTTAATAATGTAATAGCTTGCTGAGCAATATCTCCATTTGACTCTAAACGCACCAAGTACATACCACTAGCAACTTGCTCACCGTTATCATTTTTACCATTCCAAGAAACAGTGTACTGGTCTGCAATCTTATATTCAGAAACTAAAGTTTTAACTAATCTTCCTTGCATATCATAAACAAACAAAGAAACGTCTGAGTCAACGCTCACAGAATAATCTATATTAGTTGATGGATTAAATGGATTTGGATAAGCACTAGATAATCCAAATTCATTAGGTGTTTGTGAAGACACTTCATATATAAAAGATCCTGGATAATCCAACTGCTGGCCTACTCTATTTGCAAGCAAAATATTGTCAAATGTAATCGTACTACTTTGAGCATAATTATCTAAAAGAACTACATTTAATTCGGCAATTTCTAAAAACTGATTAGCTGAAGAGATTTTATTTAATTCATCACTGAACATTACAACTCTAACAAAACCAGGAGCTTTAACTCTACTAAATAAATTAACACCATTAACAAGAGAATTTGAATTAGATAAATCATCAACACTGATAATAGAGTGATCAAACCTTAAATCAAATTGAATGCCATAGACATCCTCTGAGCTATAAATACTTAATTTAGAATCATCATTAAAGGCCATTCCTTTAGTATTTAAAGCAACGGTAAAGGATAATATAGACAGAATTGAAATTATTGCGTTTATTTTTTTCATTTTAAAACTCCTTGTAATTTTATAAAAGCTTAATTGTTACATACCAAAATTAATTCTAATTAGTTAATAATACAAGTATTCCAAGTCACATTTTTGTAACAAGTTATTTCAATCAACTTGTCTTTTTATAAAACCACCTAATTGTTCTATTTTATTCTCAATTCGCTCATATCCTCTATCTATATGATATATTCTTGATATGCTGCTTTGACCATCGGCTGCCAAAGCACCTAATATAAGAGACGCACTAGCTCTTATATCTGTTGACATAACTGGAGCTCCATTTAGTTTATTAACGCCATTAATATAAGCAACATTGTTTTTTAAATTAATATCAGCACCAAGTCTTACTAGTTCAGATATATGAGTAAATCTATCTTTGTAAATACTCTCTTTTACTGAACAAGAACCTCTAGCAATAGACATCAAAGACATCCATTGAGCCTGCAAGTCGGTAGGATACCCAGGAAATTCCTTGGTTTCCATATCTACAGGATTAATTAATCCATCATACCTAATCCTTAAAATATCTTGATTAATAATATCGATTTTAGCTCCAGCTTCTAAAATCTTATCAATAACAATCTGCAAATGATTTGGAACAATATTCTTAATTAGAACATCGCCTTTAGTCATGAAAGCACCTATCATGAATGTACCAGCCTCAACTCTATCTGGGATAACTCTATATTTAAATTCCTTTAAATCGCTTTTATTAGGCTTAATATACAAGTGGCTTGTTCCAACACCCTCTATTTCAACTCCTGTAATTTTTAAAAAGTTGCAAAGATCAACAATCTCTGGTTCACATGCAGCGTTTTTTATCTCTGTGATACCTATTGCATTGCAAGCAGCCATAATAATATTTCCAGTAGCGCCTACACTTTTTTGCTTAAAACTAATACGTGCACCCTTTAACTTGCCTTTGCAAATAATATTTCCTTCAATCAAATCGACTTTAGCGCCCATCTTTTTTAAAGCCTCTATATGATAATTAACTGGCCTAGGGCCCCATGCACATCCACCAGGAAGCGATATCAAAGCTTCATTAAATCTACTCATAAAAGGACCCAACATATAAAAAGAGGCTCTCATCGTTTTTACTAATTCATATGGAGCTTCAGGATTATCACAAAATCTAGAATCTATAATTAAAATATTTTTATTGAAATCCACCTTAGCTCCAGAACCTTTTAAAATAGATATCATGGTTCTAGTGTCTCTCAAATTTGGAACATTTTTTATTTTATATATTGCAGGTTTTATAATTGTTGCAGCCATAATTGGAAGAACTGCATTCTTAGCGCCACTGATGCTAATCTCACCTTTTAAAGGAGTCCCACCTTTAATAATAAATTTATCCATTAGCAATTATTTCCCTTGCTTGTGATATACTATGCCTGCTAATAGTTTTACCGCTCAACATTCTTGCAATTTCAAGCTCATGTTCATCATCTTCTAGTTTTCTAGATAATGAAATAACTCTTCCCTTATTTTCTTTTTTATATGATAGAAAATGTGCCGTAGATTTAGATGCTATCTGAGGAAGATGAGTGACAATAACCAACTGTTTTGAATCAGATAATCGGCGAAGCATATCTCCAACATTACTAGCAATAGCGCCTGAAATCCCTGAATCAACTTCATCAAAAACAAGAGTATTAATATTTTTTCCTTTTTGAAAGACCAAGTTAATTGCAAGCATAATTCTAGATATCTCTCCGCCAGAGGCTATTTGACTCAAAGGCTTGTACTCCTCACCTTTATTTGTTATAACATATATTTTACAATCATCTAAACCTTTATCTCTATAGATATCTGTTTTTGAAAGTTTTATTTTAATTCTTGCGTCAGGCATACCCATATCTTTAAGGTAAAAATTAATTTTATCGGACATTTTTTTTGAAGAAGATAACCTTATATCACTAACTTCTTTTGCTAATTTTAAAAATGAATTCTCAGTATCTAGCATTTGTTTTTTTAACAAATCCAGATTGTCATCAAAAGTCATCTGTGAATCATATTTTGATTTTAATTGTTTTTTATAATCAATTGCAGCTTTTATTGAGCCTCCATATTTTCTTTTAATTTCTTCATACTTAAGAATATCATCCTCTAAAGATAACAAATCATCAGAACTAAAATAATATTGACTTTCAATTATGGATGCATCGTCAATTATAGAATCCACATTGAGCAAAACATCTTCAAGCCTTTCAACTATATCCTTTATTTTTTCATCCGTACCCTCATATAATCTTAGCTCTTTAATAAACTTACTAATTTTTAAATTAATAGAATAATCAGAGCTATTATTTTGCTTTATAAAATCATTAAATATTTTTCTAACACTATTAGACTGAGTCATTCTTCTATATTCTTTACTCAAGGTATCTTCTTTTTCTTCATTTAAATCTATAGAATCTAATTCTTCTATCTGGTATTTATACAACTCATATCTATCTCTGTAATTATCAATATTTTTTAATAGATTTTGATACTTATCTTTATTTTCAATATAATCAAAGTATGCTTTTTGAATTTTCACTACAATATCTTTATTTAAAGCATATGTATCTAAAATATATAAGTGCTTAGATTCGTTTAAAAGATCATTAGAGTCATGCTGTCTTTGAAATTGTATATATGATTTAAATTTATCTAAAAAGTGACTTTTCGTAGATTTAATACTATTGATAAAATAAAAAGACCTTCCATTTTTATTAATAAATCTTAAATCAATATCACCTTCCATAATAGCGCATATCTCAACCTCCTTGCTATTATCTCTGATCATTTTAGATGAAATTTTACCTCCAAACAATACATCAAGAGCTTTTATAATCAGAGATTTGCCTGAACCTGTATCACCCGTAATGACATTAAAGCTAGAATCGAAATTAATAACTAAATCATCAATTATAGCAAAATTTCTAATTTTAATTTTTTTTATCAAAATATCTCTTTATTGTAATACCTAAACATAAACCAATAATATTAAAAATCAAATCCCAATGGTCAACATTCCTTCCAGATATTCTTTGAATTAGATACTCATCAATAAAAGGAATCATAAAAATCAATAAATAGCTTGAAATTCTCTTTTGAACAAAGCAAGCCTCAAACAAATAAGCTAAGCAAAAAAATTCAAATAAATGAATAAACTTATCGATACCCAAAACATGAATTCTTTTTACTGATGAAGATGGAATTAATGAAACACAAAAAATAAGACTAACATAAAAATAAAAAATACTTTTTTTATAATAGATCATCAAACACTCTAGGTATTAAATCAATAATATTACTAACAGTCATTACTTTTCTGGATATTTCACTATAATGTTTAATACTACATTGATTGTGAATATATACTGAAAGAATGGATGCATCTTCAGTGCTATAGCCAATCGATATTAACCCTAGTATAATACCTGACAAAACATCTCCAGAGCCCGCGACAGCTAGTAAAGAATTTGAATTATTTTGAATATATATTTTTTTACTTTTCCCAATTATAATTGTTGTAGGGCCTTTTAGAATCAAAACTCTTCCACCAAGTCTATGAATTATCTTTTTACAATCATCAATCGGATTTTCAAAACTAAAATTGACGTCAGGGAATATTTTCTTAAATTCTCCATAATGAGGTGTTAATACACAGTTCTTTGGAAGATCGCTGATATCAATACACTTTTTATAAAGCGACACAAAAGCTGATGCATCTAAAACACATGGACAATCCATTGAACTTATATACTTTAGTGTTCTTGCAGTAAATTTAGCAGTCTCTAAATCATCACCAAGCCCAGGACCTATTAATAAGGGACCTCTTTTTTGAAATAAATCTAAATCTTTTATTATTTTAAAATCTGATTCTTTAAAAATCCCTTTATTGAAATTACCAACAGAGATATTAATAGCATCATAATTAACTTGTGAATAAATAGCATGCAATTTCTCAGGAATAACAGTATTAACATATCCTGCACCAATATTTATTGCAGACTTAGAAGATATTATACCTGCTCCAATATATTTTTTTGAACCTACTATCATAGTACACAATCTATCATACTTATTCCTTAAAAGACTATCTTTTAAAATACGCTTTTTAATATCATCATTATTAACTATGAATGTATTTAATCCTTTAATCAAATTACCAACTTTAGGAAAAGCAATATCTAAGACTTTTGTTACAGGAAAAAATTCTTTCCCTTCATTAATAATATTTGCATTCTTGAAATATCCCATTGAAAGCACATACCTAGGATGACATATATTTCCACCATACTTTGCCAAACCTGTATCGCAATCTAATCCAGAAGGTATGTCTATAGATATAATTTTTTTACTTTTAATTAAACTAATTACATCATTGTATTTAGTACCTATATTACGATTGAGACCAATTCCAAATATTCCATCAACAACCCAATCATAAAAAGAGACTTCCTTAGAATCTAATACATCTATTATGGTTGAATCTTCTATCTTGTAATGTTTAGTAATATTTTTATTTTTAACTTTATTTAAAAAAAATATTCTAGAGTTAATACCGTAATACAAAAGGTAATAGTGCATGACAAATGCATCTGCCCCATTATTTCCTTTGCCTGCTAAAACTAATACTCTCTGATTAAACGGATTATCTATATTTTCAACGAAATATTGAGCTGACAACTTTCCTGCGTTATTAATTAATTCTAAACTTGATATTATGCTTTGACTTTCACAAAGCTTATCAAGAAGTCTAGCTTCATATTTAGATAAAACAGGATCCATTTTATACTAATTGCAATATTGTATTTGCAATAGCATAATTATTAGTATGAGAAATAGAAACTTTAAAATCCTTAATAATATCTTTATTAAAATTATTATTAATAATTATGTACGGCTCACCATTATATTTGTTTAAAATCTCTATATTTTTAAAAAAAATATTATTAACTAAGCCAGCAGACATTAATGCTTTTTTAGCTGCCTCCTTTGCTGCAAACTTTCCAGAATAATGAATCGACCTTACCTTGATATCCTTTTTCTGTACAATATTTATTTCATTATTTGAGAAAACTCTACATAAAAAACTCAAATTATACTTTTTTCTAAGTAAATCTATTCTAGAAACATCCACAATATCAGTTCCAATAAACATCATTTTTTATTTTCACTTTCTATATACTTTAAAATTTCAGATATATCATTTAAAACAACATCCGCACCTAAATTATCTAAAGACTGATTTGAGTTTCCATACTTTGCAAAAGCTGTTTGCATACCTACATTTTTAGCACCACAAATATCTTTCTCGGGCCAATCTCCGACCATTATTGCTTCATTTGGATCAATCTTAAAATAATCTAATATCGTATAAAAGGGAACACTAGAAGGCTTATAAGCTTTTGTATCATCATATGTTAAAACTTTATCAAATATGTGGTGTAAATTAACAGTGTAAAGCCTAGTCCACGCTTCTCTAATAGGGGCATCAGTTATCAATCCTAATTTTAGGCCTAACTTTGATAATTTTATCAAAGTATTATCAGCCTGACTATACGTCTTTAAAGATTTCTCTTTAGCCTTTCTATAGCTGACAATTCCTGCTGCTAATAACTTATAATCAACCTTATTGCAAACAGATACAATAAACTTATTTAAAACTTCCTGGTACTCATAACCTTCTTCTTCATAAATTTTAAAAATTTCTCTTTTCGCATCCTGATAAGATATATTAAGACCGGCTTCAATCATACCCATTATAGCAGAATCTACAGCTTGATTCTTCATATGCATAAAATCTATTAAAGTATTATCTAGATCAAATATTACAGCTTTTATCATAAATCAAAAACGTCTATAGTTCGGCTTTTATTTGATCAATCTCATATTTTGCTGCTTTCCTCCACCTACTATCTTTTGAAGCTTTTTCAAAAGCATCAATTGCCGCAATTCTATTGCCAAGACCTTTTTCTGACAATCCTAGTTCATAATAAGCTGGAGCATAGTTTCTCTTCAATTTAATACAATTATTAGAATGTTTTTTAGCTAGCTCAAAATTAGAAATAGAATTGTAAACAGAAGCTAGCCTAGACATAGTTTTGTAATTTCTTCTATCATACTTAATAGTTTCTTCAAAGTAATATATAGCTTGTGTGAAATTTTCCAAATTTTCATTAATCAAACCTATCATTTCATAAGCTTTTGAATAATTGTTTTTCTTGCTAATAGCTGTCTCAAAATATTCTATAGCTTTATTGAAATCACCATTTGAGTAATAAATTTGTCCTGCAGACAAATAAGCTTTCTCATAATTAGGATTAACTTCTAAAGACTGCAAATAGTTAGCAAGAGCAGCATCATAATCACTCTCTTTTTTATAAGCATCTCCTAATAATTTAAATCCCTGGAAATGGCTAGAATCTATTTTAATCAACTTTGTTAAATGTTTAATGGTTTCATTATAATTTTTAAGAAAATAATTAGTTTTAGCAATCTTAAATAAAACTACTGAATTATCGGGCATATAATTCAGCGTATATGAATATTTTTCATTAGCAGAATCAAAATCTCTCATTCCTGCATACTCATCACCTTCTATTATATATTGACCTAAAATATAGTTGAAAGATTTTTGATATTTTTCTCTATAGGGATTTACAGAAATAGACATTTTAAAATACTTCAAAGCTTCATCAAATATACTTTCCTGTTGATTTATCTTGCCAATATTATAGTCCAATAAACCACAACCAGGATACTTTTCTTTTAATTTCAACAATTGCAATATAGAATCATCATACTTATTCTCTTCAGTGTACATTTTAAGAGCAATTTCTATATCTTTACGCATTGTAACTATTTTATCCCATTCTTCTCTGTACTCTTTTTTATCCTTTACAGCAATAGCTTTTTTTAGAAATGTAATTGATTTATCTAACTCATCTAAATTAAACGCAGCTTCAGATGCTCTTTTAAAAAACATATCATTTTGTGATTGGTCTTGCTCTAATATTTCTTCAGTCAAGCTTAAAAAAGCTAGATATTTATCCTGATTGAATAAATTTATCAAACTATCATTAAGTGACCCTGCAAAGAAAAAACCTAAAAAAACTATAGAAAAGCATTTTTTAATTTTCATGAATACTCCTTAATTATATCCGTGCTGAAGGCGGGACTTGAACCCGCATGAGAATAATCTCACTGCCCCCTCAAGACAGCGTGTATACCAATTCCACCACTTCAGCAATCTTATATCATTTTTTTATTTAACCAAAAATGACATCAATATCGCCAAAGCCATATATAAAACTGCTAAACCCGTTGTTATTTTAACAAGCAACTTATCCGCTTCAGCTGAACCAAATGCCGAATTCAAAGCAGTATTGCCCCCAATGCCTGCACCCATTCCAGACTTACTACTCTGAAGTAAAATTATACCAATTAGCATAATACAAACTAATACAAATATTGCTAAACACATATAACCTAAAGTACCCATATCATCTCACCTTATTTTTTTATTAAATTCCAAAATTTTTGCACATTTAAAGATGCACCGCCAATCAAAAAGCCACTAAGATAATCTGAACTTTTCAAATTTATCACATTATCAATATCAACACTTCCTCCATATAAAATATAAAATTGCTCTATATTAAAACCTAATGTAATCATGCAATTCCTAATTACAGAATTCATAGATGATATATCTTTAACTTCTGCACTTTGACCAGATCCTATAGCCCAAACTGGCTCATATGCAATCAAAATTTTATTTTTTGATTTTGTCGCAATCCCTTTCAAGCAATCAAACATTTGTTTTTCAACAACATCATTGCTTATACCTAATTCCCTATGTCGATAATTTTCTCCAACACATAAAACAGGGATTATATTATTATAAATTAGTTGTTTGATTTTTTTATTAATAATTTGATCTGTTTCTTTAAAATATTTTCTTCTTTCAGAATGTCCAACAATACCATACTTGCAACAAAGCTGCTTAATCATACTGGCAGATATTTCTCCAGTATAAGAGCCACAATCATTCTCATTGATATTTTGAGCTCCAAAGGAAATTCTTTCTAATCCGTTTACTTTATTTGAAATAATTGGCAAATTTGTAAATGATGGACAAAAAACAATTTCTTTATTACAATCTGGTTTATAAATGGATATAAAGTCGGAAATATATTGATTCGCCTCTTCAGCATTAAGGTTCATTTTCCAATTCGCTATATAAATATTATATTTATTCATTTAACATAAGGCCTTAAAAGATGGCATAACATCCCCACTCAACAATTTTAAACAAGCTCCTCCTCCTGTTGAAATATGAGTAAAGCTATGATATTCTTTTTTGTCAATCAAAGCTCCCGTATCTCCTCCTCCAATAATACTAACAGACTCATTTATTGTATTTTCTTTCATTGCATCAATTATCGCAATTGTGCCATCAGAATAATCTGATATTTCAGCTATACCCATAGGGCCATTCCATATAACACACTGAGATTTAGATATAACATCAGCATATAATAATCTAGTCAAAGGGCCGATATCAACAGCAAATTCATTATCATTAATATCTTCTGCTTTTGATGTTCTTATATTCAGCTTTAAATTTACATCTTCAGTGCAAATTAAATCTAATGGGCAATATATCTTAGTTTTAGATTTTTTTCTTAAAATATCTGAAGCATAACTCACATAATTTTCTTCAAATAGAGATTTTCCAATATTAAAGCCTTTTGCGTATAAAAAATTGTTGGACATTGCACCTCCAATCAAAATACTATCAGCAATATCAATAAACCTATTAATTAATTTAATTTTATCAGATATCTTAGCTCCACCTAATATTAAACATATATTCTTTTTAGAATTTTTAATTAAATAATCAAGATATTTAATCTCTTTAGCTATTAAAAATCCAAACCCCTTATCTTCAAAATATTTAGTAATACCAACATTAGAAGCATGCATTCTATGAGCTGTGCCAAATGCATCATTTATGTATATATCTGCATGTTTTGAAAGTTTCTCGCAAAACAAAGATTCATTATCAATCTCTTGTTTGTAAAATCTTAAATTCTCTAGTAGATGGATTTCTCCAGCATTAAGATTTTCTGATTTATTTATAGAATCTTTTGATATACAATTTTTACTAAAAAAAACTTTACCTGGGAAAATTTTACGTAAATATTCAAATATTATTTTAAGCGAATACTTTGAGTCTTGATTAACAGGCCTTCCTAAATGTGACATCAATATAATTTTGCAACTATTATCAATACAATATTTAATTGTTTCAAGACTAGCATTTATTCTAGATGAGTCTTTTATTGTTCCATTTATAATTGGCACATTGTAATCAACTCTAATTAAAACTTTTTTATTTTTAATATTTATATCTTTAATACTTTTCATTTCTAACCCGGAGGCCAAGATAGTTTTCTTCCCGCTAATAAATGCACGTGTATATGAAATACACTCTGACCACCATCATCATTACAATTGAGAACTAATCTATAACCATTCTTATCTATAGCTAGTTTTTTTGCAATTTTTTTTGCAGCTATAAACATATCTCCAATTAGAATTTTATCACAATCTTCTACATCATTTATAGTTTTAATTTCTTTTTTAGGCACAATTAATATATGTATAGGTGCTTGAGGATTACTATCTTCAAATGCTATGACTTGATTATCCTCATAAATTATTTCTGCATCAATTTCTTTGTTTATTATTTTAGAAAATATTGTACTCATTTTATATCTTCAAATTCACCATCTTGAATATCTGATTTTTTAGGAGGACTAAACTTCTGCTTAATAATCACTTTATTTTTTTTAGAAAAAATTGATTTATAAACTTTTACAAAACCAAGAACAAATAAAAAAGCTATTGCAATTTTATACATTATTATTTTCTAAAGTTTGAGGATTAAAGAACTTAATACCCGTAAAAGGAGTCCTTATTACTTTTAGTATCTGATTTAAATCTTCTTTATTATTTACAAAATCTATATTATTAGCATTTATAACAAGAAGGTTACCTTTATCGTACCTAAAAAAATATTGATTGTAAATCTCATTTAGCTGAGAAAGATACTCCCAATCTATATCTTTTTCATATTCTCTCCCTCTTTTCCTAATATTTTCTATCAATTTGTCAACATCTGACTGTAAGAAAACTACTAAATCAGGATATGTCACATTTTTCTCAAATATATTAGCAAGTTTTTTATATAATATCATTTCATTGTCATCTAAGCTTGTTTGTGCAAACAACTTGTCCTTGGCAAACATATAATCAGAAATAATTTTATCTGCAAATAAATCTACTTGCTGCATTCTTAATTGCTGATAATAACGAGATATAAGGAAATTAATCTGCGTTTGGAAGGCCCATCTCTTTCTGTCTTTATAATAATCTTTTAAAAATGGATTACTTTCAAATTCTTCAAGAATCAAGCGACCTTGAAGCTCTTCTGATAATATCCTAGCTAGGCTTGTTTTTCCAACACCTATTGTCCCTTCAACTGCTATATGATAGATTTTTTTCATTTATACTATAATTACACTTACTAATTTTATCACTATTTTTATCCAAATCCTTGATTAAATCTTCTATTTTTTCAGAACCTCCAGGTATAGATATATTTCCCATTAACTCTAGTAGCGGGATAAGCACAAATTTCCGTTCCTTAATACTAGAATGTGGAATATTCAGATTCTCATCATCAATGATTTCATCATTATAAGTTAATATATCAATATCTATTTTTCTAGGTTGATTTCTATCGAGATTTCTATTTCGTCCCATCTTGATTTCTAATGATTGAGTTTCCTTTAGTAGTTCTAATGGTTTTAAAGAAGTTTGAACCTCTACTACACAGTTTATAAAATCATTTTGATCTAAGTTGTACATTGGAGAGGTTTCGTATAAAGATGATACTTTAATAACATCAATACTTTTAGAATCACTTAAATAGTGTATGCAATTTTGAACATTACATATTCTAGAATCCAAATTTGAACCTAGAGATAAAAAGACCTTATTTGTCATATCTATCTCTAATATACTCAACCTCCACATAGGGTGCTCCTATAAACGAAGATTCAGTTTTTCTTATCCTAACTTTAACTAATAAAATATTCAAAGAACCACGGTATTCATAATAAGTGTCATTATTAATTAATTTATATGGAATTTTAGAAACATCATTTGCCAATCTTTCTAGCAAGTCACACCTAAATTTCTTATTTTCATCTCCAACTAATTCTTGCACAAGTTTTTCTATTTTTATGTAATCAATAGTATATCTTAATTCGTCATTTAATAGACTATTATCATTGTCTTTAAATTTAATTTCTATATCAACTTCAAATTTCTGACCTTCCTTTCTTTCAATTTCATAGCATCCATGGTATCCAAAACAACTTATTTTAGGTAATCTAATAATGTATGTATTCATTTTTTATCCATAGTTACTAATATTTCAAAACCTTTTCGAGGTTTGATTGAATTTGGGCTTTTATCAATTTTAATAATATTGAAATTATTTTTAAACATTGAAAGTGTTTCTTCAAAATTCACATAGAATGGAGGGCCTTTATCTATATCACCCTCTATCCTTTCAGTTGGAAAAAAAAGGGCTATGAATTTCCCATTTTTATTTAACACATCCTTAACCAACTCTACATACTGAGGTCTCATTTTAGTATCTATCGCACAAAAACAAGTATACTCAAGAACTATATCAAAAAAGTTAGAATATTCCCTGCTAAGATTAAATATATCTTCCTGCACTGGAAATAAATTATCTAAAGCTTCTTTATTTTTTAAATCATTCAAATACTCTATAGGCTTTGAAGCAAAATCAATAGGATATACTTTATGACCTTTCTTTGCTAAGAATAACGAATCCTTACTATATCCACAACCTAAAATAGCTATTTTTTTACTTTTTAAATGATTAACTGAATTAATTAATGCGGGAGTAGTTGTTTTTGTATCCCAAGGTATATTGTTAGAAAAATATCTATCTTCCCAAAAATGAGAATTACTTACGTCCATTATTAATTAAGTAGTCTTTAGAATATTATATGCAGAAGGACCTCTATTAGACTGCCTATAATCAAACTTTACTGAGTCACCCAATCTTAAAGTCTGCCCAGGCCTTACATTTGATACATTAAAGAAATAATCCTCTCCATCATCAGCCTCAATAAAACCCCAACCTTTATCATTCTGCAAATGTTTAACTGTTCCTTTTAGCAATTTAATTAACCTTTAACTAGACTTAACAAAACCTATTTTATTTTTAAAAACATTTGGAAAATCAAAGCCATCTCTGTTAGGAAAATGTAAAATAGTATTGATATTATTCCAAGGAACCATAAAAACACCTTCTATTAGCTCTCGTCTCTTATCTTTGTCAGGAATAGGCTTACCATTTTCATCTATTTCTTCTATCTGCTCTATCCCTGGATGCTCTAGCCACAACCCTAAATGATCATGCCCTTTAACTTTAAAATAACCTTCTGCAGACTCAATACCAATATAACTCATTTTCTCTCTAAATGAGATAAGGACAACATCATTTACAATAAAGCCTATTGTGTAAAAATCAGAATCTTTCATATTTTCTTAAAAGTAAATAATAGGGGGTTAATTTGCGCTTTGTTCTTGCTCTAAAACTTCCTCTTCGTCAAGAAGATACTTGTCAGGCACTCTTTTATCAAAGAATTGAAGTTCAGCAACTTGCTCAAAAGCAGATTTTATATCATTTTTAATTTGCCTTAAATCTCTATTTGTTTTTCTTTTATAAGTTTCAAAAAGATCAGTGATATTTTCAATACCTTCCTCAAGCTGCTTATCTTTCTGCGTTAAACGCTCATTCATTCTATCCATTGCAAATTGCATTTGCTCTAAAGCTAAGTCGAGAGAATCCATCTTTTGATTATATTTTACAAGAAATGCAGCATAAGAGATTTTCAATGAATCTAATTTATAACCTTGATAAATCAGCTTATCATCTTGAATCCTTATTTTTTCGTCTGTATGATTTTGTATATCAAGAACTTCATCTATCCTATCTAAAGTATCAACAACATTTTTTCCTGTATCACCTCTATCAATCAACCAATAAATAAGCTGAGAAAACAACAAAACTACTATTAAAACCCAAATAACCCTTAACTGCATCTAATCTCCTTTCTCAATTTCAGCTAATTTGATTTCCCAGTCAGAAAGTAATTCCGTCTTATTTTTAGATTCCTTTGTAATTGTCTTGCCTTTTTTCATAAGACCTATAACAGACTGCTTTTTATCTTCATCTTTTTTAAGGCTAACAAATAATTCCTTAATTTCTTTATTAAAATCTTTGATTGTGTAATCTAGGCGCCTGAAAAGCTCATCTAGTAATAACTCTCCATATTCAGAACCTATACTTTCTACCAAATTATTAACTTTATCTGATAGGAAGCTGTCTTTTTTTTCAATATTATCTTTTCCTTGTACATTCATATTTATTCAACGCTGATAGGCATAAATTTTACTACTATTTTAAACATAAAAAAAGACAAATAATTGTCATTCATCTATTTGCTCAATAATTTGTTCATCATTAATTGTTTTTTCATCGTCATATTTATTAAAAAAAGTAAATACACCATCTAATAGATACTTCATTAGAAAAACTACAATTGCAAAAGTAATAGCAGAAAGATAGTAGCCTATTCCAATCAAAAAACTAATAGTAAATAACAAAAAATAATGGAGGAAGTCTTCATCTAAAGGTTTTGCAACCAAAATTTTAACAGACAACAGCATAGAAACAGCTATTATTGTAAATAGCAAGATATCTGAGTTGTAATGAGAATAACTACTAGATACAGCAAACAAACCTGTAATAACAACCATAAGCATAGCATAATATCTCAATTTATCAGTATTTTTATTTGGCTTATAGGCAGAAAAAACAACTAATGATAGAATAAGTGCTAAAGAACACTTAAACAAAAATAAAAAATAATATCCTATATCGTAAAACATACCTATAAATGTATATCAAATTTTAATTTTAATTGAGAGAAATTAAGCAATGTCAAAACAGGCTGACCTAACATATTATAATCTGGAACAAAACCCCAGTAACGAGAATCTGAACTATTATTACGATTGTCGCCAATCATGAAATAGTAATTATGCTCTAATCTATAATTAGATTTTTCACTAATAGATACACCATCTACATAAATATAATCAAACAACTCATCTTTTAATTTTTGATTTAAAAAACCCATCTTATTATACTCAAAAGTATTATTATATCTATAATAATCAAAAACAATTTGATTAGCATCATTAATATTATCTCTTACCTTAACAAGCTTATTTAAAATAATCTGATTATGCTGAACGCCAAGGCTCATCATACCTATTGCAACATAATTTATACTTGAAAGTTCTTCAACTTTATATCCCTTAGTCATTTCATATAAACTTAAATATGCCTCAAGCTCTTCCAAACTTAATTGAAATTTATTTCTACAAGATCTTTTTATAGATAAAAGACTCTTATTTAAAACCTCCGAATTAAAACTATTTGATGGTAAATATTTTGAAACCTTAATATTATCAAAAAAATATTTAAGCGAAATCATATTTTTATTATTATCGACTAATATACTGTTTTTAAAATCTTTTATAGCTTGCTGCCTAATATCAGATATATCTCTGTTAGATAAATAGTATAATAGAAATACAATAAAAATTGAAAATATTATTTGAGATATTTTTTTATTTCTAGTATGTACTTTATTTCTATCTATTATTATTATAGAACTATAAAAAAGCAAAATCAAAAAAATAGGTATCTTGAAGTTTTTTGCCGTTTGCGTAAAAAAGTTTTTTATTGTAATCGATGTCATTGCCATTTGAGCATTATCATATTTATGAAAACTATGATTCATCTCATCACTATTTATATTAATATCTCTAGTTTTAAAGTCATATTTTTTAATAGTTATCTTTCGATTATCTAAAAGGAGTAACATTAAACTCGAAAACAAGTCTGTACTATCGTCACCTAAGTCAATCTCCATTCCTTTATAAGGAACTCTAAATTGCATGTTATCCCGATCTAAAACTAATTCTCCATTGATATTCAATGGTTTGAAATATGGATATAATTGAGAGACCTGATTTGTTTGAATTTCAGAATAGGTCTTCTCAGAATATAATTTAATACTATTTCTTTTTTTGTAATTAGATACCATGTTATTTAAAGAGCCTATTCTTTGCTTTGTAAATTTAGCTTTTGGTAAAAAAGTTAAATCTGACCTATAATCCAAAGAATCCCAACTATCTCCAATACTTATTAAACCATTTTTAATTTGAACATATTTGCCTGGAGTACCCACGCACCTCTTAACATATTTAACATAATCATCATTAGGAAATTCAAATATAGATATATCTCCTTCTTTTATATCTTTAAATTTCGGTAATCTAAAAGAAGGTATATATGAACCAATTCTTGTAAATGGAACACCTATCCAATTAGGAGTTCTTAATCCATAAATAAATTTATTACCTATAACAACATCATTAAGCTCAATAGTATCAAGCATAGAGCCGGTTGGAACAACATATATTTCTAATATTGTCGTCTTTATAGCGAAAGCAACTAAAATTAATAAAACAAAATTTCTAAGGCTTATAAATAATTTAGATTGCATCTAATAACCTTTTGCAGCTCCATTTCTTCTATCATCGCTTACGCCTACATAAATATTATCTTTTTTATAATACATGATACAATTAGCTTCTCCAATTGATTTTTTATAATCAACTTCATGACCTAAAACAGTTAATTCATTAGAAATATTTTGATTAAAAAAAGCTTCTTCTAAAAATATTTTGTCAGGAAGCCATTGATGATGCGTTCTAGGAGATTCAACAGCATCTTTCAAAGGCATATTAAAATCTATAATATTTGATATAATTTGCGCAACAGTAGTTATTATTGTAGAACCACCTGGACTACCTATTATTGCAAATAATTCACCTGAAAAATCTTCAACAATTGTTGGAGTCATTGAACTTAACATACGTTTATTTGGTGATATAGAGTTTGCCCAACTCCCAACCAAGCCATATTTATTTGGATAGCCTGGCTTAATTGAAAAATCATCCATTTCATTATTAAGCAAAAAGCCTGCACCATCAACGGTAATACCAGATCCATACCAGCCATTTATAGTAGTAGTAACGCTAACAGAATTACCCCACTTATCAACAACTGAATAATGAGTAGTTTCTTCCTTATCATGATAATCTAAATTAAATGACTTAACATCAGAAGATTTACTAGCTTTACAGCATCGAATATCTTCTATTTTGATTTTTGCATACTTATCACCTACAAGAGTGTCAATCGGAACATTTATAAAATCACTATCACCCAAAACTTCAGCTCTATCTGCATAAGCACGTCTCTCAACTTCAGACATGTAATGAATATGTTTAGAACTATGATAATCAAAATCTCCAATTTCAAAACTTTCTAATTGATTTAATATTTGAGCCAAAACAATTCCACCAGATGAGGAGGGTGGCATAGTTATAATTTTGTAATCCCTATAACTAAAGATAATCGGTTTTCTTTCGACTGGCCTATAATTTTCTAAATCATCTAATGTTATAATACCTCCAATTCTTTCCATAGAGCTTACTATTTTTTTACTAATCTCACCTTCATAAAAATCTTTATAACCATATGAAGCTATCCTAGACAAAGTTTTAGCTAAATCTTTTTGAATAAATAATTCATTAAGTTTAAAACCTTCGTTTTTATAGAATATTTTTTTTGTTTCTACATCTGAAGATAAATATTGTCTATAGTAAGGACTATTTAATAAATTGTAATTAAGATAGTCAATTTTGTATCCGTACCTAGCTAACTTTATAGATGGCTGTATCAAAGTACCCCACCTTTTTGAACCATATTTATCATGAACATACCCAAAACCTGCTACGCTACCTGGAACTCCTACAGCTAATCCTGAATTCCAGCTTTTATTAGGAATAACATCTCCATTTAAATCTAAAAACATATCTTTATTGGATAATTTAGGTGCTGTTTCTCTAAAATCAATAGATGTTGTTTCTCCATCAGAAAATCTAATAACCATAAATCCACCGCCACCGATATTTCCAGCTCCAGGATGAGTAACCGCTAAAGCAAAGCCTACTGCAACAGCCGCATCTATTGCATTACCTCCATTCTTTAATACATCCAGTCCAATTTCAGTAGCTAAATGATTAGATGATACCACCATCCCATTAGCACCAACGGCATCAGGATACTTGCTATACATGAAACTAAGTAAAAATATTAACACTAACTTATTTAATAAATTTTGCATGAATATTTAATTTTAGGGTTTTTTGAAAAATCATCTGAATAAATTACATCTATCCTAACTTTGTTCACAGAATCTTTTTCTTTTATCGTTTCAATAAAATTTAAAATAACAGAATCTTTTCTAATTTTATTTAAGGATAATACATATATTGTTTTATCAAAATTAAAATACTTGATTACAGAAAATACTTCATTTATAGTTAATTCTTTCAAATTAAAACCTTTATTAATCAAATTAATTCCAAATCTGATAATAGGCATAGACTCATGTTTTTTCATATCATTAGAATTAATCATACCTGAAACAGGTTTAAATGTTTGCCTATGTATTTCAGAAGGTCCATATTTATTAAGTAAATCAAAATGTAACTTAGTACCGTAACCCTTATGTTTTGATAATTGAAACATAGGATAAATTTTATTATAACTTTCAATTATTTTATCTCTTTTGACTTTTGCAATAATTGATGCAGCAGAAATTTCAGCTACTTTTTGATCACCCTTAACAACAGCTTCTTGATTTATAGATGTTTTTATTAACTGATTACCATCAATCAAAAGTTTATATGGTCTAATACTTAAATTATTAACAGCTAAAAGCATTGCTTTTTTTGTCGCATTTAAAATATTGATTTCGTCAATTTCGTTTGCATTGACTATACCAATTTTATAATTAATATTTTCTTGAATAAGCTTATCATAAACCTTTTGACGTTTTGATGCAGATATTTTCTTAGAGTCTTTAATCTCAGTTATATCTATTTTTTCATTAAAAATAACAGCACAGGCAACAACAGGTCCAAATAAAGGTCCTCTTCCTGCCTCATCAATACCTGCAATTATTTGATTATTATTTGACATAAAACTTTCTTTTTAATTTAATTAAAAAAGATGATAAATTAAAAAGATGTTAGGGGTGCTTAATTGCTGAGATTATACCCTTTTAATTAACCTGACCTGGATAATGCCAGCGGAGGAAAACATGAAAAAAAATCTTTTATTACTAACCTTAATCACATCTCATATCTTCACTGCTACGTATAAAGTTGTTGATGAGCAAGAAATTCCAATTCCAAATGTACAAATCTACAACTCTATTGAAGGCGTAACATCTGATGAGAATGGTCTTTTTTCTTTAAACTCTAAATGTGTTAGTTATAATATTTCTCATATTGGTTTTCAAAAAGTAAATTTTAATCCATGCGATATATCAGACGATATTTCAAAAAAAATTGTTCTAAAAAATCTATCTATCCCTAATAATGAAATCAAAGTATTAGGAGACATAGGAAAATCAAAATTAAAAGATGTTTTATCTAATGTTGAGATTTTTACTCAAACTAATATCATTAATTCTGGAAAAAATTCATTTGAAGATATTCTTAAGGCATCTACAAATGTCAATTATTCCGGAGTAAGCTCAAGACCGAGATATTTTCAAATAAGGGGAATAGGCGAATATGAACAATATGTAAGTCAAGGTGGTCCAAGTTATTATGTGGCCTCATACATAGATAACTTCAATCTAAGTGGCCTAGGCTTGCCAATCCCGTTATTTGATGTAGAAAATATCGAAGTTTTTAAGGGTGGACAATCTTTTGCTTTCGGGCAAAATGCTCTTGCAGGTATTATTAAAGTAAATCTTAATAAACCAAAACCTATAAGGGAAACAAAAATCATTGTTGAAGAAGGAAGTTTTAATAAAAAAAATGTTCACTTTATTTATAACCAGCCCATACTATCTTTTTTAGGTTCAAAATTGTACTCCGACTCAAAAAATGAAAAAATTAACATGAGACTATCAATATCAAAGAATAAAGATGACGGCTTCATATATAATACTCATACTAAGGAATATTCAAATAAAAGAGATGAGCTAATTTCTAATATTCAATGGTCTTGGAGCAAAGTTTTGAAATCAGGAAATTTTTTAGCTCTGAATATAGCTTCAATGCATTCTAGCCTTGACAATAACTACGATCGTTGGAGTTATACTAATTTTGATAACATGCAAACATTTGAAACGCACTCTAACTTCAATGGCTTGCCTAACAATCAGTCTAAAGATGCTTTGTTTGGATTATCAAACAGTATTGAAGCAAGCTACAAAAATCAAAATAATTTGACCTTGACCACTATTTTCACCAATAATGATATTGAATTAAATCATTACTATGATGCAGATTGGTCGAATGAAACTCAATGGATAGAAGATCATCCTGAGCCATACAATACATACTATTCTTATTCTCAAATTGAGGATAGAAAGCGAAACGACAATTCATTTGAATTTAAATTAAATAAGGACTTTAATTTCGGAAAGAGCACTTTTGGCATCTTTAATAAATCTCTTAAAGAAAAGGATGTTGCAAATGGGTTTATCTTTTGGACAAGTGGAGGCTGGGTTTCAGAGTTTACAAGCACATACAATATTGATTATTCATCACTTTATTACCAGTATATCCATTATTTAAAAAATAATATTAGACTTATTCTAAATCATCGAATAGATAACTACGAAAATAATTATAAAAATAAAGTAGTAACCACTAATTCATCAGACTATAGCGTAAACACTATCGATCAACCTGGAGAAATTTTCAATGAAAAATTCTCCAGTTCAAGAGCTGGAATACGATTTAATAATTTTTTTATATCCATATCTTCAAATCATAAACCTGGCGGTTTTAATCAAAACCCCTACGTGGAGAATGATTATAGAAAATATTTAGCTGAAGAAACTACTAGCCTAGATATAGGGTATAAGGAAAATTTTGAACGACTATCTATTAATTTAAATATTTTTCATATGTATAGAAAAAATATGCAGATTGATATAGCTGATCAGGCTGATGCTGCAAATCCTGTTACTTTTTACTTTTATACTGCAAATGTTAAAAGAGGTACAAATTCTGGGCTAGATCTATTATTGAATTATAGATTGAATAGTAAAACAAATTTATTTTTTAATTGTGGACTTCTTAGAAGTACGAAAGATCGTTTTACTTACCCATCTCCAGTACTTAATCCAGATCCAGTAATTGAAAAACGTGACCAAGCTCGAGCCCCGAAACACACTATCACTACTGGCTTAGAATCGCAGATTACATCTAAAATATTTACACGATTGGAGATAATAGCAAAAGATAAATATTATTACTTTAACAATACCAATCAAATGTCTAAATCATATACTATATTAAATTTTACTTCTAAATACAAAATTAGCAATAACATAGATTTTGGTCTGAGTATAAAAAATGCTACGGACGAACATTATGGAATTCATGGTTTCTATTTTTCCGTATCAGGATATGAGCCAAGAAAGTTTCATGAATCTCCTGCAAATCCAAGAGACATAAGTGTTTCTTTATCTTTAAAATTATAATTTGATATATATACTTATAGCATATTTTGCAATTATCCTTACTATTGGTTTTTGGACAAAATCTAAAAAAAACACAAAAGACTTCGTCTATGCAGGAAGAAAGCTAACGGCAATTCCTCTTGCTTTTACACTGATTACTACATGGTATGGAGCTATTTCAAGTGTCGGCCAAGAAATATCATATAATGGAATATCTACATGGCTTTATTTCGGACTAACATATTATATCGCTGCCTTTATATATTCTGAATTTATTTCAAGTAAAATTATAGATAAAAATATAAGCTCTATATCAGATGCAATATTAAAGCATATGGGTAAAAAGGCTGCATTAATATCAATTCCTGTTGTTCTGCTATATATATCTCCTGCCCCATATTTAATTATGCTTGGAAATATTATTAATACCACCATGTTTAAATCTACGAACTTTACAATCTCTGTATTAATTGGAGTTATTATAAGTACCTTATATTGCTTTAAAGGTGGTTTTAAGGCTATTATCAATACAGATAGATATCAGTTCTACTTTATGTTTTCAGGATTCTTTCTTATGGTATTATACATTGTTCTTAATTACGACTATGGATTTGTAAAACTAAAAGAAATTTATAATACAGACCCTGACCTATTTGCAATACCTGGAAATCAAGGTTGGGGATACATTATAGCTTGGGGTTTTTTAGCAATTTTAACTTTTGTAGATCCAAACTTTCATCAGAGAACATTTTCCTCAAAAAATAAAGCGGAAATTAAGAACGCAATTCGGATATCCATATTTTGCTGGTTTATATTTGATATCATTACTCTTTTCTGTGGACTCTATACAATAGGGCTAGCATCTCATACTCCTTACATTTCTTTAGCCTTAGATGTTTTTAAAAACTATCCATTATTATATGGAATATTTATTATATCAATACTATCTATTGTTATGTCTACGATAGATAGTTTTACATTTGTTTCAGCTATAACTATTGGTAAAGACATAAAAAAAATTCTTAATAAAGATTTTACACAGAAAGATATTAACTGGGGCATATTATTTACGATTACATTATCATTGATTATTATACAATTTTTTGATAATAGTAGAATTATTCAAATTTGGTTTACTTTTGGAAGCTATATGGTTAGTGGGCTACTTGTACCATTTATGTGCATTCTGTTTAATATAAAAATACGATGTCCAATTATATTAATACTTCTTCCATTAATTTTAACGCTAGTATGGGACATAATGCAAATTAGCTGGATTATATCAATGTATCCAGGATTATTCTTAAGTATTTTACTAGGGTTATTATTGAAAATTAGGAATTAGCTAATTTACGACTTCGCAGACATAACGGTATTATAAAGAAGCATAGCTATTGTCATTGGACCAACTCCTCCAGGCACTGGCGTTATATACGAAATTTTATCAATCATTGAATCTAAATTAACATCTCCAACAATCCTATACCCTTTTTTTAAAGTCGTATCTTCAACTCTATTAATTCCTACATCAATAATAACAGCACCTTCTTTAACCATATCAACATCTAGAAAATTAGGAACACCTATTGCACTTACTACTATATCAGCATTTCTAGTATAAAATTTTAAATTTTTAGTGCGAGAGTGGCACATAGTAACAGTTGAATTACCTTTTTTAAATTTTTGAGCAAGAAGAGCAACCATAGGTTTTCCAACTATATTACTCCTACCAATAACAACGCAATCTTTTCCAGATGTTTCAATATTATAGTAATCTAAAATTTTAATAATACCATGAGGTGTACAAGGTATGAAATTCGGTTTACCAGAAAACAAACGACCTACATTGTATGGATGAAAACCATCTACATCTTTATTTTCATCAATAGCATTTAAAATTTTCTCATCATCAAAATATTTAGGCAATGGAAGCTGAACAAGAATACCATGTATAGATTCATCTTTATTCAATTTTTCTATAAATTTCAATATCTCATTTTGAGAAATATTTGAATCAAATTTAAAAGTTTCACTATCACAATCATTTTTAGCAAAAAACTTGGCCTTAGCATTAACATATATTTGAGAAGCGGGATTTTCACCTATAATAATAGCTGCAAGCTTTGGGATAACATCAGATTTCTTTAACTCAGATATAGTAAGACTTAATTCTCTTGCTAAACTTGAAGATACTTCTTTGCCTGAAAGAAGCTTATTCTCCTGTTTCATTTCTTTTTTCGAAGGACAATATTTGTTGATCAACATATTCTTTTAAAGAAATTGTTTTTGATTTAATCCTATCTAAAAGCTGGTTTTCTGAATACTTACTTTCTTTTTCTTTAAATAATTCATCAGCAATGTTCATACATGCTAGTATAGCAATTCTTAACTGCTCTGTTTTAGGATCCATCCCAGAATTTTTCAACTCCTTCATTGTACTATTTACATAATTAGCAACTTTATCAATATAATTCTTATCTGCTGTTGTCTTAATAGTATAGTTTTGACCAAGAACTTCAACTAATATATCTTTTTTTTGTTTCATTTATCTCTGAGTTATTTGATAATTTTTCTTTAATCTACTAATTATTTTTTCAATGATAGCATCAACATCACTATCTTTCAAGGTCCCTACGCTTGATTGAAACACCATTTTAAAACCATAACTTTTCGTATCTTTATTAAATGAATCATCTGTATAAACATCAAATAAATATACTTCATTTAAAAATTTTCCACCAGCTTTCTTAATCGTATTTATAAGTTTTTTTGCGTTAGAATCACCAGAAACTAAAATTGATATATCTCTTTCTACATTTGGATAAATCGAGGGCTCTTTAAAATCATGACGCTTAATCAAAATCTTTTTAATATTATCAATTGAAAGTTGCGCATATACAACTTCCATATTGATACCACTATTTTTTAATACTTTATTGTTCAATATTCCAATATATCCTAATTCTTGATTTTGAGATCTAATTAAATAACAAACATCAAAACCTTTTTTCTTATTTTCTACATAATCGTGTTCACTTAGATTGAAATTATCTAAGAATGAGTCTATATCACCTTTAGAATTAAAAAAATCATATTTCATATTATCTTTCCAGTGATTAAACTGTTTTTTAGGCCAAACTATACCTAAACACATATCTTCATCAGAAGGAGTTTTGTCAGCAGATTTATAAGTTGCACCAATCTCAAATAATTTATAGTTTTCGTTTTTCCTGTTTTGATTAAAAGCAACTGCTCTAAGTAATCCTGGAGCGATAGAATTTCTAATAAATTTCATATTTTCATTTAGCGGATTAGAAATCAAAACACCTTCACTTTCAGCAAAAGCTTCATGTTCTTTATTTGAAAGTAAACTATTTGAATAATGTTCAAAAAATCCTTTATTAGATAAATTAACTTTAATTCTATCAACTATATCATTATTCTTTGAACTGACAACATCATAGCCAATTGATAAACTTTTACTATTTTCAATATTATTAAAACCAAAAACTCTAGCTACTTCCTCATATAAATCGACATCTCTATTAACATCATGCATTCTATAACTAGGTGGAACACATATATAGGAATTTTTATTTTTTTTATAAGATATATTTAATCTATCAAAAATATTTTTAATGTCCTCATTGTTTAAACAGGTGCCTAAAAATTTATTGCAATCATCTATGTTAAACAAAATACCATCCTTATTTTCTGGCTTTTGACCAACCTGAATTAAACCTTTACTGATACTTCCTCCACTATAATCAAGAATCATACCTGATAAAAAATCAATTGCAATTTTTACCATATCTGGATCTACAGACCTTTCATACCTTCTAGATGCATCAGTTGATAAATCTAATGCTTTAGCACTTTTTCTAATAGTAACTGAATCAAATAAAGCGCTTTCTATAAAAATATTTTTTGTATTACTATCTCCCTCTGTATTTTTGCCGCCAATAACTCCAGCAATAGCTATAGCTTTATTTTTATCTTTTATTAATAAATTTTTTGAAGAAAGGCTTCTATCAATAGAATCTAAAGTTTTAAACTTAACATCAGATGAAGAATATCCAACTTTGATTTTTTTATTTGGCAATTTATCATAGTCAAAAGTATGCATAGGTTGCCCAATAGTAAGCATAACGTAATTAGCTAAATCAACTATTATATTAATTGGCTTCATACCTAAATTATTGAGTTTATTTTTTAACCAGCTAGGAGACTCTTTAACATCTACATTAGTAACTATTCGTCCTACATATAATGGACAAGCAACATTATCTTCAATTTCTACAGAAATCTGACTATTAATATCTGCACCAGATTCAACAATTTTAAATGGATTTTTTTTAAAAATATTTTCCATTATTTCTGATTGAGATACAGATTCTATAATACCTAACTCTCTTGAAATACCTAAATATGATAAGCAATCTCCTCTATTAGGAGTTAAATCAAAATCAATAATAGTATCTTTTTCAAGACTGACAAAATCTTCGAATGAATCACCAGGATTCAAATCTCCATCTAAAACCATTATTCCTTTATGATTTTCACTAAGACCAAGTTCTTTTTCTGAACATATCATACCATTTGAAACTTCGCCTCTAATTTTTGTTTTTTTTATTTTAAATTTACCATTATCTAACGTAGAGCCTACAACAGCAACAGGAACATAAATATTATTTTTAACATTTGGAGCACCACAAATAATCTGTAAATCAGAATCAGAACCAATATCAACCTGACATAATGATAAGTGATCTGAATTACTATGTTTTTTTATAGAATTAACCTTTCCTATAATAACCCCACCAAAAGATACGCCTATATCAGAAAAAGAACATTCTAGACCTAAATCAGTAAGCTTAGATACTAAAACATCTGTATCTAGATTAGTATTTATTAATTCTTTCAGCCATTTCAAAGAAATAATCATATCTTGAATTGCTCTAAAAATTTAATATTACCATCATAGAATTTACGTATATCATTAACTCCATATTTAAGCATCGCTATCCTTTCAATCCCCATTCCAAAAGCAAAGCCTCTCCATTTAGAAGAATCATAATTGACCGATTTAAAAACATTAGGATCAACCATACCACAACCTAATATTTCAAGCCATCCAGTCCCTTTAGTGACCCTATGATCTGCTTGTGTTTCTAAACCCCAATAAATATCCATTTCAGCACTAGGCTCTGTAAATGGAAAAAAACTGGGTCTAAATCGAACCCTAACATCTTTACCAAACATTGTTTTTGCAAAATAGTCTAAAGTTGCTTTTAAATCTGAGAAACTTACATTCTTATCGACATAAAGGCCTTCAACTTGATGAAAAAGACAGTAGCTTTTCACACTAATATCCTCATTTCTATAAACTCTTCCTGGAGATATGATTCTTATAGGAGGAGAATTATTCTCCATAAAATGAACCTGAGTAGAAGATGTATGAGTTCTCAATAAGAGCTCACTGTTAATATAAAAAGTGTCCTGCATATCACGAGCAGGATGATTTTTAGGAATATTCAAAGCTTCAAAGTTATAAAAATCAGTATCAATTTCAGGGCCAAAAACTGTATCAAAGCCTATTTTATTAAAAATTTCTTTAATTTCATTAGTAACAATAGTTAATGGATGAAGTCTTCCTTTACTAAAAGGGCTACCAGGCAATGAAAAATCTTGACTTAATTCAGACTGAGAAGAACTTATACTCTGACTTCCTATTAAATTTTGAATATCATCATATATATTATTCTTCAGAGAATTAATCTTTTCTCCGGCTTTTTTTCTATTTTCAGGAGAAACTTGAGACAATTCTTTAAATAAAAGAGAAATTCTTCCTTTCCTACCTATATATGCATTTTTAAGGTACCCAAAATCTTTATCTTTCAAAGCTCTTTCTCTATCAAGCTTAAAAGATTTCTCGATTTGCTTAATCTTAGAAAATAGATTAGACAACGTTAAAAAAAACTACGAAATTGACTTAATTATTTCTGAGAACCTGCTAGGATTATGAACCGCCATATCTGCAAGGACTTTTCTATCTATTTCAACATTACTTTGCTTAAGTAAGTGCATAAACTTCGAATAAGATATACCATGCTGCCTTACTGCAGCATTAATCCTTATAATCCAGAGTCTACGAAACTCTCTCTTTTTATTTCTTCTATCTCTGTAAGCATATTGTAATGCTTTTTGAACAGCATCTTTAGCTGTACGATAATTTGATTTCCTAGTCCCGAAGTAACCTTTGGCTTGTTTTAAAACCTTTTTATGTCTTCGTTTACGAGGGACTGAACTATTTGATCTAGGCATGATTTCTCCTTAATTATTTTTGAATCATTTTCTTTGTTCTACTTGTCATTGCACTACTCATACAAGTATCTTTACGGAGGCGTCTATTCCGCTTACTGGTTTTTCGGGTTTTAAAATGGTTCCCGCCAGATCGATTATGAACGACTTTACCTGAACCTGTTACTTTAAATCTCTTTGACGCACTTTTCTTTGTTTTTACCTTTGGCATTATTTCTCCAAATTATTTAGGGCTTAATATTAAGAACATTTTTCGACCTTCCAAACTAGGTTTTTTATCAATCTCAGAAATTCCACTAAAAGATTCTGCTACATTATTCAACATTTCTAAGGCTGAATCCTTTCTTGAAATCTCTCTACCTCTAAACATAATTGTAAATTTCATTTTATTTCCGTCTTCTAAAAATTTCTTAGCCTTATTTAATTTTGTAACTAAATCATGTTCACCAGTATTTAATCTTAATCTAATTTCTTTAACATGAATTATATGTTGATTTTTTTTATTCAACTTATCTTTTTTTTGCTTTTTATATAAGTATTTACCAAAGTCTAAAATCTTGCAAACAGGTTGTTCTTTACCATCAGATATTTGCACTAAATCTAAATTGTTATCCTGCGCAATTTTTAAAGCGACACTCCTATCTAGGACACCTCTTTTTTTACCCTCAGAATCAATAAGCATAACTTTGTCTGCTTTTATTGAATTATTTATGAAAAATTTATTTTTTTTAACTATTTTATCAATCTCCTTTCTTTATTATCTATTTCATTTATTATTTTTTTTATAAAATTATCTAATTTTATTTCACCAATATCTCCTTCAAACTTTCTTCTTACTGAAACAGAAATATTCTTTTCCTCTTTGTCTCCCAATATTAGCATAACAGGGATTTTCTTCATCTCTGATAATCTAATCTTAGCTCCCATCTTTTCATTCCTTAAATCTAAGTTAATTCTAATATGATTCTTTTCTAGTTCTTTTTTTACATAAATAGCATAATTATTATTTTTTTCAGAAACTGGGATAATAGAAACCTGTTTAGGGCAAAGCCATAAAGGAAAATTACCTGCAAAGTGTTCTATTAAAAAACCAACAAATCTCTCATGGGTACCAAGTGGAGCTCTATGAATACATAAAGGAGTTTTATCAGTGTCATTTTTATCTTTATAAGTCAACCCAAATCTAGAAGGTATAGCAAAATCTACTTGATTAGTTGCTAATGTAAATTCTCTACCTATAGCACTCCACACCTGAACATCAATTTTAGGACCGTAAAAAGCAGCTTCACCAGGAATTTCAATAAAATTCAATCCCCCATCTGTTAAAGCATCTCTTACAAGACTTTCAGTTTTTTTCCATAATTTTGGCTCATCAACATATTTATCACCCATTTTTTCAGGATCATGCAAGCTAAGACGCATTTCATACTTCTCTATTCCAAATATATCAAAATACTTTAAATACATATTACAAACTGATAAAAATTCTTTTTTAAATTGATTCTCAGTACAATATATATGCGCATCATTCATTTGCATACTTCTAACTCTCATAAGACCAAAAAGTTGACCTGATTTCTCATATCTATAGCACGTTCCATATTCAGATAGCCGAATAGGCAAATCCTTATAACTTTTGGGTGAACTTGCATATATTTTATGATGATGAGGACAGTTCATTGGCTTTAAATAATATTCATTGCCATCAATATCCATAGCAGGAAACATACTGTCTTTATAATGAGAAAGATGACCTGATTTTTTATATAAAGAAGATTTTGTAATATGCGGAGTGCGAACCCTACTATAGCCAGCACTTATTTCTGTCTCTTTTGCTAATTTCTCAATTTCATCAATAATAACCATACCATTTGGAAGCCATAATGGCAACCCTGCCCCAACCTCTTCATCAAATGTAAAAATTTTTAATTCTTTACCAATTTTACGATGATCTCTTTTTTCAGCCTCTTCAAGCATTCTAAGATAAACTTTTAATTCTTTATCTGTTCTCCAAGCAGTCCCATATATGCGAGTCAACATCACATTATTTTCGTCTCCTCTCCAATATGCTCCAGCTACTTTCATAAGCTTAAAAGATTTACCTATATGCTTAGTACTTGGAAGGTGGGGACCTCTACACAAATCGGCCCATTCACCCTGTTTATATATGGTTAGTTCTTCTTTCAATGGTAAATCTTTTATTATTTCAGTTTTATAAAACTCACCAATTCCTGAAAAGTATTTAATTGCATCTTCTCTATCCCATACTTCTCTAACAAATGAATCACCTCTATCAATAATTTGATGCATTTTTTTTTCTATTCTAACTAAATCATCAATTGTAAAAGGATTTTTCCTTGCAAAATCATAATAAAAGCCATTTTCTATAGAAGGTCCAATTGTAACTTGTGTTTCAGGATAGATTTCTTGAACAGCCTCTGCCATAACATGAGCACAATCATGCCTTAAAACATCTAAAAATTTATCAGAGTCTCTTTTTAAAATGTTCAATTTTGAATCTTCATCAATAGAATACGATAAATCACGAAGCTCACCATTCAATTCTATAAGAACTGACTGTTTTGCAAGGCCTTCTGAAATATCTTTTGCTATCTCAAGACCTGTAACACCTTGTTGTCTTTCAAGGACCGTACCATCTGGTAAAGTAATATTTATTTTTTTATCCATATCTTTTAAGTGGTCGATACTGGACTCGAACCAGTGACCTCCACGATGTCAACGTGGCGCTCTAACCAAGCTGAGCTAACCGACCTATATCTACTTTTTTTAACATCCAAAATATAACGCACTAATATCCTAAAATTGAATAATATTTATCTAAATCAAGCAAAAGCTTAGCAGCTTCATTATACTCACTGTCAACTTCTAAAGAAACTCCAATTCTACTTTTTTCATCAAGCAATATTCTATGAAATTCTCTTTTCAATCCATTGATAATCCATTTACGATTTTCTGGATCTTTAAATTGAGCAGCTTTTCGCTTTTTAAAATACTGTTCAGTTTTATTTATCACTCTATGCTCATGCCTTAATTCAGAAATAAATTTTAAAAACTTTTCTTGTTTAGCTGAATTCCCTTCTATCTTTTTCTTCATAGATATAAACTCTCTTTCTCCAGGTAATTGATAAGAAAAATCATCTCCCAACTCTTTTATAAATTCCTCGAAGTCATTTAGAGTTTGATCAGTAATCAATATGTTATCCTTTGTAATATTTTTTTTTGGAATATATTGAGCTGAGAATGAAAGAAATACACCCTTATCCCATAAAGCTTTTATAAAAATAGGAATTTGCTCTTTAGAAGACTCTAAATCAGGAGATATACCTCCTCCGCCTAAAACCTCTCTATTCATGTTAATAGTATAAAAAACGGAATCTTTTTTATCTAGCCCATCTGTTAAATAGCCATTATCAAGCCAATCTTGTTTTTGAATCAATCTTCCTGAAGGAGTATAGTATTTTGCATTTGTAATCTTAAGAGAAATAGTATCATTTAAATTTTTTATTTTTTGAACAAGACCTTTTCCAAAAGTCCTTCTTCCCATTACTACGCCCCTATCTAAATCCTGAATTACACCAGATACAATTTCACTCGCTGAAGCAGAGCCCTTATTAACAAGAACGATAATAGGTGTATTAATAGATAAAACTGGAGCTCTTGTTGATTTATAATGTCTTAAAATCTTACCATTTTTTCCTTTTGTATAAAGTAATGTTTGCCCTTTGTCAATAAGCAAATTAAGAATAGATATAGATTCTCCCAAAAGCCCTCCAGAATTACCTCGCAAATCTATAATTAAACCTTTTAATCTTCCATTATAGTCATATTTATTGTTATTGTTTAGATCATCAAAAAACTCACCTGAATCCCACTCTTTATTTTTATTTTTATCAGAATACCTTTCTCCAGCATCCCATACTCCATTTTTATTTTGATCTCGATACCTTTCAGGACTGTCCCATTTGTCATTATTGTTTAAATCAGAGAAAGTTTCTCTATCTATATAATTAAGAGCCTTTAAAAAATCTTCATAAGTGTTCCTTGAAAATCTTGTTATTCTTATATATCCAATAGAGTTTTCATCAATTCCATAATAAGGGACATCATTAACAGATATATTTGAGCGCGTTAATTCAAAAGAAATTTTCTTTTTAGGGTTAGGTTTTTTACCATGCCTTAAAACCTCTAATACAACTTTTGTACCAAGCTCACCTTTTATTATTTTTGCTGCATCTCTTGTAGTCATACCAATACATTTAATACTATCAATTTTTACTATTTGATCTCCTGCTTTAATCCCTTCAGTATATGCAGGACTATCTTCCATAGGAGATAATACTGTTAAAGTATCTCTCAGCAAACCAATCCTTATTCCAACTCCTCCATACTTACCTTTTGTAAGCATATCTAGGCGTTCTTTACTACCCCCAACAACTAGCTTAGTATATGGATCCAAAGGTTTGAGCATACCTTTAATTGCAGACTTCATCAATTCAGATTGATTGATAGAATCAACATACATTTTATTGATATATTCAAAAGATTTATCAAACATATCTTTATATTCTTCAATATTTTGTTCATTTGAAAAAATAACCTTATTATTCGCTTTTTTTTGAGCTAAAAAAAGCGACATCAAAAAAACAAAAATAGTAGTAGTTTTATACTTTAATATCATACCTCTCCTTTACAATATCCCAAATATGATTTGAAATGATTTCTTTCTGTAATTTTCCATTAATAACAATTATTCTTTGAGGGTCCCTCTTGGCTAATTCTAAAAAACCTGACCTAACTTTATTTAAATAAACTAACCCTTTATCTTCGATTCGATCGTTTTCAATTTTTTTTCTTCTAGTTAATGATTCTTCCGCATCTATATCTAAATAGAAAGTTAAGCTTGGAAAGTTGCCTTCAATTGAAAATTGAGTGAGCAAATTAAAGAATTTTATATCATTATCTTCACCGTAACATTGATAGGCTAAAGTGCTATCATTAAATCTATCGCAAATAACAAAACAACCTTTATCAATATAAGGAGAAATTTTCTCCTTTAAAAGTTGTACACGAGATGCAAAAAACAAAAGAGATTCTGCTTTTCCACTAAGATTTAAATTACTTTTATCTAAAAGAATTGAACGTATTTTTTCAGAAATAGATGTTCCTCCTGGCTCTCTAAAGATATTGCACTCTTCACCAATAGAAATTAGATTTTCTTTTAAAGCCTTAACTTGTGTGCTTTTACCAGAACCATCAATGCCTTCAAAGGATATAAATTTATGATTCATTGTAACTTTTTTTAGCGATTATAATAACGTACTCACCTTTAATAATAAAATCTTTCTCTAATTTCAAGATAACGCTATCAAAAGTACCAAATATATTTGCTTCATTTATTTTTGTCAACTCTTTGCAAATAGATATAGAACGATTACCCATCACAGGCCTTAAATCTTTAAGTGTTTTTAAAATTCTATTTGGAGATTCAAATAAAATGATAGTTGTATCTAAAGCTGATAATTCAGCAATTCTAGTTTTACGCCCTTTTTTTTTGGGCAAAAAACCTTCAAAAAAAAATCTTTCAGAAGGCAACCCAGATACACTTAAGGCAGCAACTAATGAGCTAGGACCCGGCACTGTAAAAACATTTATGTTATTATGCCTTGCTTTATTTACTAACAGATAGCCTGGATCACTAATACATGGAGACCCAGCATCTGAAACCAAAGCAACATTGCTTCCATCTAACATTAGAGATAGAATATCATGAACTTTATAATTCTCATTTTTAAGATGCAAAGGAATCATTTTATTACTTATATTATATTTTTTAAGAAGCCTTCTCGTAATTCTAGTATCCTCTACTGCGATACAATCAACATTTTTAAGCGTTTCAATAGCCCTTAAGGTTATATCTTCTAGATTTCCAATAGGAGTGCTTACTACATACAATGAGCCAATCACTAATTCAAAATTTCCTTTATTGATTTATGAATCATATCGATAGCATAGTCCAATTCTTGTTTAGTAACTGTCAAATGAGGTCTAAATCTTACAGTATAATCACCAGAAGACAATATTAACAATTTATTTTTATAAGCTTGTGATATAACTCTATCTCTCTCTGTTGATGATGGCAAGTCAAATGCGCAAAAAAGACCGCTTCCTCTAGAATTAGAAACAAAACCTGGAAAAGAAGACTCTAAAAAACGCATTTTTTCCATCAAATAATTACCTTTAGAGCTAGCATTGTCTAACAAAGATTCTTTTTTTATAGTTTCAAGAATAATTCTAAAACGAACCATATCTACAAGACTGCCTCCAAAAGTTGAATTGATACGACTAGACTCTGAAAAAACATTTTTTTCTACTTCAAGAACTCTATTTCCTGCAAGCATGCCACAAACTTGAGTTTTTTTACCAAAGGATATAATATCTGGAATAGGAGCCTTCTTAATAGTAGTATCACACCTGCATAAATTAGGAGTAAAGTGCTGGTGTGCCCACATTTTTCCTGTTATACCTATACCAGTCTGCACTTCATCGTATATAAGTAAAAACTCATTATCTTCTGATAAATTTTTTAGCTTTTCAAAAAACTGACACCTAAAATGATTATCTCCACCCTCCCCTTGAATAGGTTCTATAATTAAACCTGCAATTTTATTAGGGTTTAATTTAATGGCATCTTTAATTTGAGAAATAGCTAAATCTTCTTTTACTTTAACTTTCTCAATAACTTCATCTGTTATAGGAAAGCTTAAATACGGATTGTCAATACGTGGCCAATCAAATTTTGGGAAATACATTGTTTTTCGTGGATCTGAAGTATTAGTCAATGATAATGTATACCCCGTCCGACCATGAAAAGCCTGTTTAAAATGAATTATTTTCATATCTTCATCTACACCTATCCCCTTCTGCATATTCTTTCTTATTTTCCAATCAAATGCCGTTTTCAAAGCATTCTCAACAGCCAGACCTCCTCCTTCAACAAAAAATGCATTATTAATATATTCAGGTATTGCAATTTCATTAAAAGTTTTCATAAAATCTGCATATTGCGTACTATAAATATCTGATAGAGTTGGTTTAAAAAGAGACACTTCAGCTAGCTTATCTTTTTGTGCCAATATTTCTGGATGATTATAACCAATAGCACCTGACGCATACATTGAAAACATATCTAAATACTCTGCACCATCTCTAGCATCTACCAACCATGAATCATGAGATTTAACTAAATCTATTATAGGCTCAAAACCATCTGCTAAAATATTATTTGACAAAACTTCTCTGACTTTTCTAGGTTTTACTGACATTTTTACTCCAAATTAAATTTAATTCCTTGAGCCAAGGGAAGATCTAAGCTCCAATTAACTGTGTTTGTTTGTCTTCGCATATAAGCCTTCCATGAATCAGAACCAGACTCTCTTCCACCTCCAGTATCTTTTTCTCCTCCAAAAGCACCTCCAATCTCTGCACCTGATGTCCCTATATTTACATTTGCAATACCGCAATCACTACCCATAGCAGATAAGAATTTTTCTGAATTTATAACGTTATTTGTAAAAATTGAAGAAGATAGCCCTTGCGAAACATTGTTATGCTCTTTTATTGCTTCATCCATATTTTCATATTCTATTAAATATAATATAGGTGCAAATGTTTCTTGTTTTACAATTTCAAAATGACTTTCAGCCTTAATAATTGCAGGTTCCACAAAAGACCCTTTAAGTGATTCAAGCTTACTACCTCCATACAATAATTCACCTCCTTGACTTAATGCATTTTCAATAGCATTCAAATAACCATTTACAGCATCCTTATCTATTAGTGGTCCCATAAGCGTATCAGGTAATAATGGGTCGCCTATTTTAACCTGCTTATAAGCAGCAACCAGCTTATTTGATATTAAGTTAAATTGATTCTTATGTATGAAAACTCGCCTTGTAGAAGTACATCTTTGACCTGCTGTTCCTACTGCTCCAAATACAATGGCAGGAATCACAAGATCAAGATTACTATCTTCATCAACTATAATACCATTATTTCCACCTAACTCAAGAATAGTTTTTCCTAATCTGGATCCGACTTTTTGTGCAACGATTTTTCCCATTTTAGTAGAACCTGTAGCAGAAATCAATGGTATTCTTCTATCACTAACTATTTCTTCACCTATATTTGAATCTTCTCCAATTATAAGATTAAAAATACCCTTATAACCATTTTCTATAAGGACCTCGTTGCAAATATTTTGTACAGCAATAGCACATAAAGGAGTTTTCAAAGAAGGCTTCCAAATAACAACATCACCACAAACAGCAGCAATAAAAGCATTCCAAGCCCATACAGCCATAGGGAAATTAAATGCTGTTATAACTCCAACTATACCTAAAGGATGCCATTGTTCATACATACGATGATTAGGTCTTTCAGAATGCATTGTAAGTCCATACAATTGCCTTGATAGACCGACAGCAAAATCAGCAAGATCAATCATTTCTTGAACTTCTCCATCACCCTCTGATTTAATTTTTCCCATTTCATACGATATTAAGCTCCCTAGTGAATCTTTATGCTGTCTAAGCTTTAGTGAGATTTGATAAATAAGCTCTCCTCTTTTAGGAGCCGGCAACATTCTCCATGATTTGAATGCTTTTTGTGAAGCTAATACGATATCTGAATAAATAGCTTTATCTGCAATCTGAACATCAGATATTCTATCTAAAGATCCTGGGCTATATGACGTGAAGGATTTATTTTTACTACAATCAATCCATTTTTTACCTCCAATACAAGCCCCGCTATTAATTTTTTTTATTCCTAAAGATTCTAGATTCATAAATACTCCTTAAATATTATCACTTACTTTACTGCTACTTTTTTTAATAGAAAAATAGCCTATAAGAATTAACACCACAATCACTAAAGAACCTATTGCCCCATAATAGTAGTCACCTCCGCTAAACTTAATCAAATCATCAAATCTTCCGATTAACAATGAAATTCTACCCATTACAGTAAAACCAAATGAAGCACCAAACGAAATCATAAGAAAATATATTCCAACTTTACTTATTTTGCCCAATGCCCCTTCATGTTTTTTTGAAAAAAAGAAATAGACCAATGCGCTAATAGTTCCTACAATAAGAATCATACTATTTATAAAAGATACTGGGTCAGTTAATGATAAATCATTCTTAACTCCTTGAACTTGTGCCAAAATATCAGAATTCAAATAACTAAATGCTCTTAATCCTGCAAAAACACCTACAATATATGCAATTGAATACCGTGCTAACCAAGATAAAGATGGAATCAATCTAAAAAGCATTAAAACACCTAACGCAAGAGGAATAAGGTAACTAATGTAAATTGTAGGCTCTTTAGAAGATATATCTATACCGCCTTCTGTCAATAAGGTTGGACTTACTGCTCCAAATAACGTTGTTATATTATACCCAAGATTATAAACCCCATACCATATTTCAATTAAGATATTACTATCATTATTTTCAGGTAATTTTGGCCATAATTTTCCAATTAGACTTGGACGTAAAAATTGCCAATAGGCCAAAACAAGACCATAGCCTGCAGATACACCAGCAAACAAATGTTCAGCTGCTTTGTACAAAGGATTATCATTAAATAAGAAACTAAATATAGCTAACGTCAGAAACGCAGATATCCACGCAGTCAGAATATCAGCACTAGTTATTTCTAGCCCTGTCATCTATCTTCCTTTCTTTTAATAATATAAGTAATGTTACCAATAATAATTAAAATGACAATTAACAAGTGTGCAAAAGATTGTGGCGTCATATTCTTTGATGCAGGACCAAAATCTCCAACTAAGCTTTCATAGCTAGCAGCGCCCGATAAACCTGCCAGTATTCCTTTTAGCTGACCATTATTAACATAAGGTAATAATTCTGTTACCTGAACTGCAGTTACACCAGTAGTAACATTTATTTTTTTACCATTACAAGCTGCCTCACTTTGATCTCCTGCAAACTGAACCCACTCTTTAGAGCCCGGACTTCCAGCAGAGAAAGAAACAATAAAATCATAATCACATAAATTTTTTATACTATCTTTTACTTTAGGAAATATCTTTGGAATATCAGACAACATTCCTTTTATAACAGCTTCTCCACCTGGAGCATATCCCAACTGAACTATTCTTTTATTAAGATTAATATTTGATTCTAATAGTAATGAATCTTTTTTAACCCTATCTATTGTTTGAGTAATCATGCCTAAACCAGTAGGAAAAAGGGCAACCAAGTGAACTTCATTATCAGTTAATAAAACCTGCTTCATAATAGCGAATGACATCGGTCCAAGTTCAGGCTCTGTACTAGGTCCATAATCGAAAGAAAGAAGTATTCTTTTATTGGGCTCTTTAAATGTGTTAGATATTGAATTATACGCAGTTTGTGCATAATCATCAGGAGCAATTGGCATCTCTAATTCAACAATCATCGGAGTTATAACCGCTATAGCTAAAAGAAGATATATAATTCTCCTGTCAATATTACTTAAAATTTGAAGCGCTTTCATTTATTCACCTAGAAATGATTTATCTTTACCAAAAATAATTCTCAATGATGTTGCAACTATTCCTAAAGCAACGCCTATCATAATAGCTTTTTTTCCTGCGACAGTAGGATAAGCTATAATCCAAAACAATACAGATTTAGAATTTAAAAATGTAGGATTCCAAAAAAACATAGAAAACCCTAACAAAATACATGACACTAAAAAAGATTTAATCAACATATCTTTAGATTTAAACAATGGAGATATAAATGCAAATAAAAGAGATAGCAATATAAAAACAAATATCCAAGAAGGGATATATGCCCCTATAGGAACAGCACCAATCATAACAAGAACTCCTGCTGTAAGCAATAAAGATGCTTCAAAATTTCTTATTCTAAATGCTCTATAAGAAGCAGAAGCAACAAAAAATGCCAATAAAGCAAACATAGTTGCATCCAAGGGATAAAAAAGAGAATTAAACATCCATGAAAACAACGAATCCGGGTGCTTAATGTGATCTCCCCATACTCCATCTGTAAACCCTTCACCTTCATCCCAAGTTTGATTATTATTAATATCTATAAACTCTTCACCTTCATCCCATACTTCATTTCCTATAGTCTGCGTACCATGATAAAAAAAGCCAGAAAAAATCATCAAGAAAAATCCTAGAATCAGAATGAAACTATACTGAAAATCATTTTTTTTCATAAAAATTTTAAAGAAATGCATCTTTAGTAGATTAAAAGCACCTAAAAAAATTGCAAAAGCTGCAATAATATCAAACCATAACAAAGAATCTTCTTCAACCCATGTTCCAATAGATTCTATCTTAATAAAATGTGCTAGCAAGGTTAGCATTCCAATGCTAACCATAATAATAACAGGAAGCTGTCTCTTAAAGAACATTAGGTGTAAATCCACCAAAAAGTTACATTAAATAAAACAATAACAAGCATTGCAGTAATTATAAATAATTTTATAATATCTTGACCACGAACGCTTCCTAATAAATCTTTCCTATCAGATAGTATCGCGCTTGCAGTCAAAAATTCCTCTCCAATCAATGTATAATCACAAGCAGTTACAAAAAATGGGATTTGAGAAGATGAGCCTGTACCTGCTATTTGGATTGCACCAATTCTATTACCTGTTTCTGCCAACAACAAAGATTCGGCATAAAACTTTCCTTGATATAAACAAGCTGCTGGTTTTTCTCTTACCATTATTCCATTTATACCAGCAGCATATGCAAATTGATCTTCAGCAAGATAGTGAACCATATCATTGTGATACAAATCAGGCCTACCTATTTGGAGATAAGATTCTTTGCAAATCTCTCTTGCCGCCTCCATTACAATTGACTTAGAAACAGGTACATTAAGAGAAGTTTCATATTCAGCTGTAATTTTAGCAACATGCCCTAATATATTAATTCCAGCAATAGTTTCTACTTCGTTTAAATCTAATATGCCAGGAACAAACAAAACAGGCTTGCCCATTTCAGTTGCTCTGCCAACAGCTTCTTCCATCGCTTTGATTCCAGGTATATCTCTAATAAAAACCTTATTACCAGACTCAGCCCAAAAAACAGATATCATTAAAATATTCGATACAAATATTAATAAAAAGAACATAAGAGAACTATCAGCGTTAAAGAAGAAATTAATCCAATAAATATCAACAATATAAAAACCCATTATAAGAACGCTTATTCCAATTGTTGCTACAATCTTAATATTATTAAATAAATTACTCATTACTTTGACTTTCTATTTCAGATATAAAATACTCAATATTATTTCGTTTAGACAAAATATTGGAAATTTGGTAATATTTTTTACGGTTCAAAAATATTGTTGCTAGCGGACCAAATACAATCATTGACTGACTAAATATAAAAGATAAATACTTAAACATTTCCAAAAAAAATACAGCTGGAACAGACATTTTTTTATCTATTACTTTTTTTACATATAAGCTCATAATCTGTTTTTCTGAAGAATTCATGCTACTCTAAAATTATCTCAAGATTAGCCCTAGGAACAAGCTTTCTTTCATTATTTTTAAATTCTATTTTTGCAACCCTCGCTTTTGTCTCTGAATCAATTTTAACAGGCTCAGATGGCAGCTGTTTGACAACTCCAATCTTACCAAAATAAGGACTTCTGATTACTCTAACTTTTGAACCTTCACTTATAATTAAATCTTCCTCCTTAAATTCTTGTAATACCGGTGATTGATTAATATCAGTCACTATAACTTCAGGGCGAATAACTCCTGCTCTAATTTGAGTTGCTCCATTAATAGATGCATTTTTACCAATATGACCTTTAAGCAAATTATAAGTTTTATCAGACATTTGTACATCTCCAAAGCCCTCTGTAATCATTAATGTCGTAGGGATAGATTCTGTCCCTGTTATAGCAACTCCTAATCTATATCCTAAAATATCGCTCAATGATTGGTAATCAAATCCTCCTGCTACAATACCTACCACACCTTTTTCTGAATATATATCATACTGAGATTTATTAATTGAATCTCTGAAAACTAGAATTTTATCCTTATAATCCTTTGGATTTTCATCTAAAAATATTAACTCTCCGTTTTTTTCAGACCCTACTCCAATTATACCTTGAATTAAAGACCCCCTCGATTGAATAACAACTCCCTCATCTTTAATAATTTCAACAACTTCACCATTAATATACGCATCTATATCAACAGAAACTTCAGGTTCAGATATCATAATTTGACCTGTTGTGATTGATACATTAGAAATCTTTCCATCAATAGGACTCTTAACTTGTGTTTTGAAAAAACCAAACAAACCATTATTTTCAGCGATTACATCACCTTTATTTATCTCTTGGTCGATTTTAACTGTTAAATATTCCTTGATTGATTGGGCATCAATATTTAACTGGCTAGCAATATTAAGCATATGAATATTCCCAGGTAAGTATGTAGAAGCTACAATTTTAGAATTCTCAACAAAGTCTCCAATTTTACAATTAATACCTCCTTTTAAAGGAAGCTTTCTTTCTTTTTTTATTTTTGTATTTTTTAATATTTTTAATCCTGGAGTATAAGACTTCGACATTATATACTATAGACCTTTGTTTTTTTATACCATTCTTTAATTTTTTCTTTATTTTTTATTATAATTTGATTGTCAGAATCTTTTATTCTACCATCAAATAAAATACCTACTTCTCCACCATATATTCTTGCTTCAATTTTTTGCCCAAAACCATTGCCTAAATTAACATTGTTTTTAGGCATTAAAATTATATCTATAGGCTCATAAGGAATCGCTAGCAATTCTAAATCATGAGATTTTATTGTTCCTGTATAATTTTTATTGTTATAAGAAAAAGAGTAATCAAATAGATCAAATTCTCCAGATTTATTTTTAATTATTGGGTTTATACTTGTTCCCAATCTAATAAGGCAATCTCTATCAAATACCTCTAAAGCTGCATCAGGATGGATACTCGATAAAACGCCTAGTTGAGGCATCATAAAAATTGAATCTACAGCTATTTGAGTTATGCCTATAGGATTAAAAGAATCAACCATCATTAAAAAGGATTGATTCCTTCTAGGGGCATGAGACAATACTCCTCCAGAACCAACAATTAAATCTAACTCCAGCATATCTACTAAAGTTTTCCCAGATGAACTTTGCTTAAATGCATCAGATATTGTTCTTTCTTGCTGAACTCCTTTTAAAGATACTGCAAATTGTTTATGCTGAAGGAAGGATAAATTTAATGCTTCTCTAGCTAATGATTGTTCAATTATAAGCTCTTCCATACTTTGAGGAATTGTAGTAGGCCTTATCATTTTATTTGCAATTCTATTTGTCAAATCTACTTCATCAATTTTAAAAGGAAGCCACCTAGATATTGAGTCGTAGCCAGATTCTGCCAACACATTACATATAGAATAACTCATACCTAAATTAGCGCTTACAGTTCTATTAAAAATACCTTTAAAAACTGAAAAAACATCTGTTGTTGCACCTCCAATATCTACACCAACTACAGATATATTATTCTTGTCAGCTATTTTTTTTATTATCTGACCAACAGCTCCTGGGGTTGGCATTATGGGCGCATCTGCCCAACTCATTAATTTTTCATACCCTGGAGCTTGGGCCATTACATGCTCCATAAATAAATCATGTATTTTATCTCTGCTAGGCTGCAAATTCTCTATTTCAAGCTTTGGTCGAATATTGTCAACAATTTTAAGGTCAGTAATATCACCTAGCTTAGAATCTATATCTTTTATTGCTTTTTTATTACCTGCGTATATTATTGGAATTTTAAAATCTAAACCTAATCTAGGCTTAGGATTCGCTGATTCAAGAATTTCAGCAAGCTTAACAACATGAGACACAGTACCTCCATCAATTCCGCCTGAAAGCAATATCATATCAGGCCGTAAATCTCTTATTTTTTTAACTTTTTCATGAAATAATCTTTTATCATTAGACGCAAGAATATCCATAACTATTGATCCTGCTCCTAAAGCTGCTCTTTGTGCACTCTCAGCTGTCATAGACTTTACAACTCCTGCAACCATCATTTGCAATCCACCTCCTGCTGAGCTAGTAGAGATGTATACATCGACACCTTCATTATCAGATTTGAAACCTACTTTATGTTCATTTCTAATTGAAGAAGTAATTATCTTATCTTTATTTAAAATTTTTCGGCCAGAAAGCTCCTCTATTTCAATAATAGAATTAATTACTCCTTTAGTTACATCTTCAAAAGGTTCCTCAACAGTTGTAGGAGCTTCACCTCTGAATGTTAACTGAAATTCGCCTTTTATTTTTTCAATAAGAATAGCTTTTGTTGTTGTTGAGCCACAATCAGTAGCTAAAATAGTTACGATATTTTCAGTATTAATCATAATAAATTATTTAAATATAAAAAAATATACAAAAATGGTGCAGCAAAACTGAGTGAATCAAATCTATCTAAAATACCACCATGGCCTTGCAATATACTGCTTGTATCTTTTATTCCCATATCTCTTTTTAATAAAGATATAGACAAATCTCCAATTTGACCAAAAACACCAAATATAAAACCACAAACAATATAGTCCAGAAAAATCCAATCTAAAATTGGATAAAAAGCATATATAATTAGAGGAACAAAAAAACCGCTCAAATAACCAAAAAAACTACCAAAAATAGTTTTATTAGGGCTAATAGAAGGAGCTATCTTACGTATACCATAGGCTCTTCCAAAAACAAACGCAAAGGTATCACATAACCAAATAGACATAAACAGCATTAGAGATATTGTTAAGCCGTACTCCAAAGACCTTATTAATATCAAACTGCTAAAAAACACCCCAATAAAAAAAACACCTAAAAGAGATGAAGATATAATTGAAACTGGTTTATTACCACCAATAAAAATTTGATGCAAAAATAACATAAATATTTGAACTACAAAACATAACACCAAATATGAATAATCTAATTTTAAATATACTAAAGTAAAAACTAATGACATTATTAGAAAATTTAAAAATTTATTGAAACTCGATTCAATGCTACAAAGATTGTTCCACTCGTACATTGAAAGTAACATTGTAAAGAAAACAAAAATAGAAAAAGCCGGAATAAAACTATCTCCCATTACAATAAAAAAAAGAAGAGACGGCACACCTATTACATTTACTAAAAATCTTGATTTTTTTTTATTTTGCATTTATATGATGCATATATTCGCCATCCCCCCATTCAATTATTTTTAATTCAACATTTGCAGTACCCTGATTTAAAAAATCTAATTTTTTTGCAGCTCCATAAGAACAATCTAAGATTCTATCACCTACATACGGTCCCCGATCATTTATCCTCAATATCAAAGATTTATTATTGTCAAGGTTTGTAACTCTAGCCACTGTATTAAAAGGTAACGTTTTATGCGCTGCAGTAACACCATACATATCGTAAACTTCTCCATTAGCTGTTAGTTTTCCATGAAAATTTGGGCCATAATAAGATGATACACCTTTAAATACTGTTTGTTTTGCATTTTGTTGTTTTTTACTAGTACTCTTATTATAAGAGCTTGAAGAATAACGTGCCTTTTTAACTGAATTATTTTTGGAAGAAGAATCCGATGAATACCTTGGAGAAACAGTGCAACTATATAAAAAAAACAGCATTAAAAGTAATTTAATCAACAAACATACCTTCCGTTACACATCGCTTTTTGACATTTTGAACATACCGAAAAAATATCACCTTTCTATGTAATTACCTACTAAATCAGCTATACTATTAATTTGGTTATATTTTAAAAAATCTTTTAACTGATCATTGAAATTTTCAATAATAGAAGGACTTCTATAATTTAAAGTTCCAACCTGAACCATACTAGCACCTACTCTTATAAATTCTACAACATCTTTAAAAGAAGTAATTCCGCCAATCCCAATAACTGGAATTTTGACTTGACTATAAATTTTATGAACTTTAGCCAAGGCCAATGGCTTAATAGCAGGACCTGAAACACCTCCATATTTATTATTCAACAGCATTTTCCCTGTCTTATAGTCAATAGCTAAGCCTACAAATGTATTAATAGCACTAATAGCATCTGCGCCCGCAGACTCAACTGATAAAGCAATATCTTCTATATTGGTAACATTGGGGCTTAATTTTACAATTATAATCTTATCTGTTATTTTTCTAAGCTTAGAAACTAAACTATATGTGACATTTTCATCAACCCCAAATTCCATACCACCTTTTTTAATATTTGGACACGATATGTTTATTTCATAACCCACATGTCGCCCATTACTTTTTTCAATTCTATCCATAACATTAACATAATCTTGAATTTTAGACCCTGCAACACTAACAATAAAATTAGTATCAATCAAATTTAAAGATGGTATTTTTTGTTTACAAAACTGCTCAACACCAACATTTGCAAGCCCAATCGCATTTATCATACCTGATGGAGAATCAAGAATTCTGGGGCTAGGATTACCTTTTCGCTCATCTAAAGTTATAGACTTTGTTATAATGCAGCCAACTTTACTCAAATCAACAAAATCTTTAACTTCATCACCATATCCAAAGGTTCCACTAGCTGCAATAATAGGAGATTTGAAATTAATATTTTTAATTCTAACAGATATCATACTAAATATCCACATCCTTATCAATTTCTTGGCACCAACTTAAATAATTATAAAAATCTTTCAAAAACTGTAAAGGATGCCTGACTATATGCCTCCAACCAGAAGGGTATGCTGTAGTCATTCTCCAATCAATATATTTAAAAGACCATGACCTCATAGACCAAATTATTTTGAACTTTGATTTAACATTTCTATCCATTAACGCAACCGATATTCTAACAAATTATAAAAATTAATCTTTTTCATCAAATTCAAAATAAATTTCATCTAATCTTTTTTTATATAATTTAATTTTTGAAATATCTAAGTCTTCAAATTTATCTATAAAATCAACTTTAGATGAATCAATGTACGTATAATCAATGTTGTCTTCAGTAGAAAGATTATAGCTATTTTTATATTTAGACATCATCCACAAAATTTGATTTTTATATTCTGAATTTGGGTTATTATTAATAATATCTTCTAATCTATCTAATGATTTCCCCTTTTTATCAAAATAATAATATTCAATTTCTGCCATTTTAAAAATCAATGAATCGCTAATTAAAGAACTATCTACAACACTATCAATTTCGCTGTAAACATCTATATTCTTAATCAAATCATTGACAAACTTATAATCTGAATTTTTCCTAGTTATTTTAATCTCTCTTAAAATCTGCCTAGCAGAGTCCAAATCATCTTTTTTAATCAAATCAAAAGCTAAGCAAATCTCAAATTTTACATCATAATAATTAATTGCTTCTTCTACATTTCTTTGAATTTTATTTAATCTTGTATTAATGTAATCTTTATTAGGATGTCTTTTAAACTCTTTATTTATCTTATTATATATTTTAAGAGCACTATAAACATCATATAAAAAATTATCTTTTATATAAGCTACATTAAAAAGTGCTATTGAATCATTATAGTCATTATAAAGAGAATTATAATAATTTAACTGAGCATCTATTAATGGTAAATCTAAGCCTTTATCTCTGTTTATTTGAATTGCATCATAGCCATTGTCATTTAACAAAATCTTGTCATTTTTGAATGATTCAAAGTTTTTATGATAATCAATTATGCCTAACAACTGCTTCTTATACTTACTATTAGGATATTTTTCCAAAATATAATTATACCTATTTAAAGCTGAATCTATTTGAGCAAAATCAAAATACAATGTTTCACCTATTTTAAATAGCAATGAATCTAGTAATATACCAGAATCAACTTTAGGAAGATCTATATTCATGCTATTTTGATCTTCAAAAACAGGATCAATATCTAAATTCTCCGAAAAGTAACTATAATCTTCAATAAGCTCTTGATAATTTTCTATTTTATTTTTAATCAGTTTTGATTTTTTACCATACTTAGACCTTGATTTCTCATCAATTGATTTTTGAAAAAATTCTTTAGATTTATCTAAGTCAAAATCTTCTGATAAGGCTAAATCACCCAAAATATAATATGCTTCCGAACTCTCATCTCTTTTTGAAAATTGATCAATAATATCAATCAACAAATCTTTAGCGGACCCCAATTTGTTGATTTTTCGATAAGCCTTTGACTTATACAGCATTAACTTCGCTTTAATAGATTGAAAGTTGCTATCATCTACTATATCGTCAACTTCCAATATAATGTCTTCATAATGACCCAACCTATCTTTTGAATCCAACCAATCTAATTTCAAATTCCTCATCTCATTAACATCTACTACATACTCTTCTAATAGCTTTATAAACCTTGTTTTTTCCATCAAATCACTTGATTGCTCAGATATATTAATTAACTTCCTATATAGATAAATCTTCCTTGATTCTAATGCGGTAATATCAGCTGCCAAAGAATATGTTTTATATGCATTGGACATATCATTTTCCAGTTCATAAGATTCCGCCTTAATATTATAATAAAGATATTTATCTTCATTACTCAAATCATTAAGCACTAATTTGTTCATATACTTATTAAATTGATCATTATCATTTATTCTTAAAAATGCATACGCAAGCCACAACCTTAATTGATTGGGTCGTTTAAAACTATCTAAATCTATCAGATTGAAATTTTCAATTGCAGATGAATACGATTCCTTATAAAAATAAGAAACGCCCATCAAAAAGTATGCTTCTGGGACATACTTACTATCAGAATACTTTTTAACAATAGTGTTTGAATTCAGTATAGCTTTATCTAGCAAATCAATAGCATTAGAAGGTATTTTGCTATCATTTAAAGCAGGTGCTTTCTGGATTATACTTAAAGCACTTTCAAAATATTTTTCTGCATTATAGAATGTATTAAAATACGCACATTGAACAACGAGAAAGAAAAACATATATAAGAAAAAATACATACGTTTTTTAATAATTTTAAACATAATCATATGCAACCATGAGTACCGAGGGCCGGAATCGAACCGGCACGAACATACAATGTTCGAGGGATTTTAAGTCCCTTGTGTCTACCAGTTTCACCACCTCGGCAACAACAAAATCTATGAGGCGTCGACCAGATTCGAACTGGTGCATGGCGGTTTTGCAAACCGCTGCCTTACCACTTGGCTACGACGCCAAACATAAAAGACTTTTTGAGCGAAAGAAGGGATTCGAACCCTCGACCCTCACGTTGGCAACGTGATGCTCTACCAGCTGAGCTACTTTCGCAATAAAATTATTAAAAAGCTAAAAACAAGAGTCCAATTTTAGAAAAATTAATATGAAAACACCAATATCTTTTTTAAAAAATTAATGATTATGACCATGATGTGGATCACCAGGGAGTCTCCCCTTAGAATCCATCAAAGGACCACCAATTTCTAAAATTTTTTCTTTTCCTGTATCGACAATTTTCAAAATTTTTGTATTGTCAAAAATTAATTTATCTAATTCAATTTTTTCAAATGTTAATGAATTTATAGCATTTTCTAACGATTGATTTGCCTGATTTAATTGAGCTTGATAACCATATATTCTACTTAATGTTTTCTGATCATTTTTATATAAATTAATTAAATCTGAGTCAGGATTACCTTGCTTCATTTTTTCTAATCTATCACCAACTCTTTTAATAGTATTTTCACACCAAGCTAAATCTGTAATAGGTAATTTTTCATCAATAATATTTAGTTCAAACTTATACAGTATTTTACCTCTATCTCCGGCAATATAAGTTGGTATTCTAGAACCTCCATCTGAAGATCTTGTTCTACCTCTACTACTTAAAATCATATCAATCTCAAAATCAAAATTATATAATTTAGTTAAATCTTGTTGAGTTGCATTAAACAACAGTATCACAATATCACTTCTGTTGGTAACTTCATTAATAATGTTTTTTAATGATATAATTGGATCTAGTACTTGAACTTCATTATTATCAAAATTAGAAGTTAAGCCTATAACTCCAATATCTAAATTATTTGATTTAATGATTGTATATGGCTCAAATAATAATTCACCTGATTTATTAACAATATTACATGATAAAAATGGAAAGTTTGATTTTTTGTATTGTTCCAAAACAAAATCTAGACCTCCAGCAAAATCTTTTGAACCCAATGAAAAAGCATCACAACCCATTTGATTAAAAGAATCAATAATTATTTCAGCGTTAACTTTAGCAACATCAGTAGTTACGCCTGGATCTATGATATTTTTTTTAAATAATAAGTCTCCAGCATCTAATATAATAGGATTTAAACCTTGATTTTTTAAATTTTCAATAACTGTAGCTTTTCGAGCAAGACCGCCCAATGGTTTCTTTTTTCAACCACATGGATCTATTTCACCATGGACATTTGTTGTTCCAATAATTGTCA